>JAAZEI010000244.1 GCA_012512355.1 Clostridiales bacterium
GGAAGAGGAAGTCAAGGTCGCGGAGTTCCGCATGGCCTGAGGGGATCACCCCGGACACTTCATGACAGGCTGAATAAGCCTTGAATGATTAAAACGGCTGTCACCCTATCGTTGGGGTGACAGCCGTTGATGTTGCTTTTGTGCAATAAATCCACCATCAGAGTTGATGGTGTTAAAAAGCTCTATCAAAAGAAACCACCTTTGATAGAATCAAAGAGGTCTGGAAACGCAAATAAAGCAAAGGAAGATGTCTTTGAGGAAAGTTACGGCACCTACGGTGCGTATCGCATAGCGGGGGAACTGCGAAAGCGGGGCTTAACCGCCAGATTCAACAAGGTCAAGAGGAATATGACCAGCCGGAACCTGTTCTCGATGCATCTGCGTTTCCAGATGAGTCTGACCGACAGCCGAGGCGCACGAGATGAGGATTGCCCGAACCTGCTGCGTGATGTGGTCATCAAGGATCCCTTTCAGGCTTTGTCTAGCGATATCATCTGCATCCGAACAAACGAAGGTTCTATCTGCACTGCATTCTGCTCAGGCCTGGCACTGGCAGAGCGTACAGCTTCTCACATGAAGAAAGACTTGGTACCGAAAACCATCCGTTCAACCGTCAACAGCTGGCGATTGCCTCGAGGCGCGGTCTTTCATTTAGACCTGGGAAGCTGCGATCTGATGAGGAAACTGGGACTACGGCAAAGCTTCTCCCGGTCAGGCAAGCCCGGTGACAATGCATGGAGCGAAAGCTTCTTCTCCATCCTCAATGCGAGAACTGATCCATCCGATTGGTAGGTACGACACTTGGGAGGAAGCCATGCAAGGCGTTTGTGCCTTCATTCATGACTTTTTCATGGGAATCACTGCTTAACTGATTGTCCGAAATTGTGTTGACGAGCCGATGATAAAGATCAAACGGTACATGCAAAGGTGGCTGAACTACTACCATATTGCAAAGATGAAGTCAACGCTGAAAGATAGGGATGGCTGACTGCGACGAAGAATGCGGATGTATATCTGGAAGCAATGGAAGAAACCAAAGACCAAGTACCGGAATCTACTGAGGCTGGGTATACCGGAAAAGTATGCCTGGATGTCTGCAGTGTCGCGACGTGTGTATTAGTTTTATAGCAGGCACGACCTCGATAGGAAGAGTCATGTCAAACGAAAGACTCGTACGAGCGAGTTGCTATTAGCTAAGCACTGCATACGAGTCTATAAATTCTGCTTTTGTTGGACGCGATATATACCGAACTGAACGTACGGTGTTGTGAGAGGACGAGGGTTATCCACCTCCCCCTGCTTGATTCTGACCTTTTGGATTCTATGGCAGATTCACAGGCGCATCTGCGTAATTCTCATCTTGAATTAGCTTCGGTTTATTTTCTGTGAGAGGCAAGCCTGCTATATGATAGTCTGTCGGTAGCTGTTTAGCCTGAAAGGATGTAAAACAGACAAGCGCTTTCTGTGCGGCGAAAATACCCAAGAATGTTCCTGTAAAGGTCATGGTTTGGGTGCCTTCTGTGCATAAGCCTGCGGTACTACCCTTTCCGAGTTGTATCCAATCCTGTTCTGTGCGGAAGTAAAAGGTGTAATATCTTTGATCTGCAACAACTTTGAAAGATATGGTTTTTAGTGGCGAGAGCAATACGCATGCAACTTGTGCTTGGATACTATGTACGGTTAAGTCTAAACAGACAGCGATTTTGTCCTCGCATCGAGTGAGATATGCTTCATAGTGATAGTCTGTGTTGTAGTAGGCTGTCAGGCCAACTTTTGCACTCTCAGGCAAGTCTATAATACTTAATTCTGTTTGTGCGCTTATATTGAAGGCTTGTTGACGTATCAAAATGCCAGTTGGGTTTTTATCACTGATGGTTTCATCACCGGCAATCAATATTAAACCCATATCAGAATGCTGATACCTGTGTGTCACGGGATTTCGGACTTGATACCATCCTTGTTTAAGAACCACAGAGCTAAAATCATCCTCAAAGCTTAATGCTACAGGAAGAGCAGGCTGTGGCAAAGGGCCATTCATATCAAGTTTAATTACTCCTGCGTCTTCTATAACAGGCCAGCCTTCCGAATTCCAGGTCACTGGGGCAAGAAATGTCTCCCGGCCTAGGTTGTGCAGCATGGCATGCTCCAGAGGACGGATGCCTAGGAAGACCATCCACCAATTGCCATTTTGATCTTCAACTATATCAGCGTGTCCTGTCGCCTGAATGGGTGAACCCATGGCGCTTCGATGGGACAGGATGGGGTTGTGGGGACAAGCTTTAAAAGGACCATATGGATTGTCTGCTCGGAAGATAGTCTCCATATGCCCGTACTCCGTGCCGCCTTCTGCAATCATCAAGTAGTATTTATCACCAATATGGTAAAGATGCGGCGCCTCTGGATATTTACCGCCTGAGCCATAAGTGATTATCTGAGGCTGGGTGAAAAGTTGTCCGGTTTGGGGATTCATTTCGTACAGCGCTATACCGGCTTTGCCATCTTGAAGGCTGGTCGAACAAAAGTAAACTTTTCCCTGGTCAAACAGTAAGGATGGATCAATTCCCTTATGCTTAATCCAAACTGGTGCACTCCATTTTCCGCGTACATCGTCTGTGTATACCAGGAAATTACCACCGTTATCCACATTGGTGGTAATCATATAGAACAACCCGTCGTGATAACGGATAGTAGGAGCAAAAATGCCTCCGGAGTTTCGCGCCTTTGCCAATGGGAGCTGCTGTTCATCCGTCAAACAATGATTAATCAATTCCCAGTTAACTAGATTCTTACTGTGGTAGATAGGCACACCTGGAAAGAATTCAAATGATGAGGTCACCAGATAAAAATCCTCTCCAACACGTACAATGCTAGGATCGGGATTATATCCTGGAATAACGGGATTCTTATATTGTTGCATCATACTCTCCTCAAATCATTAAACATAGCCGACTGTCATCTTGAAACAGGACGCAGTATCTCCACAAATCATATGTCCGCGTTCATCACCATTGAGTATTCGTCCAATCAACATTTCTCCCCGCTCAAATGTGACTTCCTCCAGTCGTAAGCTAATCACACGTTTGCTTGTGTTGCGTTTCTGAATGGGCTCAACAGAAAATCGGCAACCCATGAGCATAAAGGTATTGGTTTCCAGCTCCATCCATATACCGGCTGACCCCGGCTTTCCTGGTAGAGAATCCTGATAGGAAATGATTAGATCACACTCGTGACCGTGTAGAATGCAACCTCGGTCATGATTGCTCCTTTTAATGAAACCGCCCATTTTATCCCGATTGGACAAAAGGAAAGGACGTGCATTGCGTAACAAGCGATAGGATGAAATCAAATAGGGGGAGGTACCGGCACAGTTGAAGGATTCTAGGTCTATATTCAGTTCAGCCAAAAGTGCGGTGTTAGGTTTGTATTCTAGATAATCTACGAACTCGTCGATGCCAAATGGCGAAAATAGGATCGCTTTATGATGTCCAAATGCATAAAATGCGTTAGACGCTGTGACAGGATCGCGTCGCACTTCAGGTAGGAGCAGTGGATTCTTTAAAATACTATAATCTTGACAGGCTTGGAAAAAATCTGACACATAAACATCCGGTGCATATAAATCTATGCTTGGAGCAGCAAGTTTCCAAAGTGGAATCAACCTAGCAATCGGCCCGCCGGAGGGATAGTATCCCGGATATGTGGGATGCTGTTCAAGCCAGGCGTTTACGAACATTGGTAAAGGGAATTCTGTCTTTCCGGCTTGGATTATTCGCTCGACTGCACTAGCATAATGCCAGGCCATAAAATATTCAGGCCCATCTTCCCCAAAGGCTTCACTCCAGGTACCTTGCTTGTTAAAGGCCTCTGCAAGCACGTTAGGTATCATCTGTCCAAAAGCTTCCTCAGCCAATGGAGAATGATCGTATTCGCTGCCTAGAAAGCCAATCTCGTTCTCAACCTGTACCATTAAGACAGTATGCATCTCCCCGTCCACTTGTCGCAAATATGCCATCAACTTTTTAAACGCCTTGGCATCAGCTTCAATCGCGGGTTGACATAACGGCGAAATACTAACTGATCGGCCAACAAACTGATGCTGTGCTAGGATGAAACGCTCAGGATCACGCTTGACCCAAAGAGGCACATACATGCTTTCGCCGTTCTTCCACAGGCCAAACCATAGCAAAACTAGACGTATATTGTTTTTACGCGCTTGAGCAAGAATTTCATCAACCAAGTCATATTGAAACTGTCCTTCTTCCGGTTCGATACTCTCCCAGGCAACAGGAAGTAAAACAGTATCAAGCCCAAGAGTGCTCAGGTTCGGCCAGACTTTCTCCTCCATATATTTTGAATTGGAGGAACTGGAGTTTTTCAGTTCGCCAGCTAATCCCATCCAGGGATTGCCATCTACCATCAGAGAAGTCAAACCATGCTGATCAAGGCCTATGTATGGAAATTTTTTCAATGTTAGGTCTCCTTTCTTTGGTAACCACAAGAAATTTAACTCAATGTGAACGTATTATTGCCAAGAATAACATAAACGCTAGCAAAAGGGAAGGAACTCTTTTAACTCGCGATAGAGCAATAAGCCCAAGATACCAGGGTTAAATTCATATGCTTGGATTCATTCCATAGGGAAAGATAGCTTCGTAAATGTTCTAAATCTTTTAAGTGAGTAACGAATATCATGAACAGAATGCGTCATAGTATTGTGTATTGCTGCTTGCAAAATTAGGCAATATCCCAAATGTTCGAGGGCAACTTCATGGCTGTCCTTGACCACAAACTATCTAAATGTTAAATTGCTTATGAGGGGACTTAATCAAGCAAGTAAGCTCATGTGCGATGGGGCTTACTAAAATTTGAAAATGGAGGCGAAATCATGCTGTTTCAAACAAAACTTCATGATATGGATCTACCTTCTGTACGTTTCGCTACAAGTGTGCTTCATTACCAGCCCAGTTTTGCACATCACAAAGAAATAAACTACCGTTTCTTCCCTTCACATTGCCATAATTTCTTCGAATTGCAATTCTTCTATTGCACACAAGACAAGAGTTACAATCCTATCAGCCATTTTCCACAAAACACGTTGTTGATATTCAACCCATTGCAGCCGCATTCCTGTGAGCACATCGGATTTGAATATCTTTTATTGATTCAATTTACAACTTCTTTTTTGAAGTATTGCATCAGCAGTCTTCCAGGTGGAAGTGCGATTAGTTTTAACCGAATATTGTCAATCAATGAAGGCGTCCAAATAAAGCGTGATACAACACTTTTTCGGATTTTACTTGAGATGGCTTCATTTGCTCCATTGTACGTCGAAGGAATGGATGAAATGGAATTTCATGCAAAGTCCCGTAGCTATCACAAACCCGAATATGAGACCAAATTAAACGGTGCGCTGTTGTTGATGCTGTCTGAATTGATGTCCATGAAACTGACGCGCGTGTTTGACGAAAAAGATGTTGCGTATACTGGTGAAATCTCTCAACTGGTTGAGCAGATTGTCACAAACCCTGGAAGAAAAATAAGTATGCAACAGGCTGCGTCAATGACTCATATGAGCTATTCGGATTTTAGCCGCAATTTTAAAAGCATGATGGGCATTGGGTATGTTGATTTCTTCAACAGTGTGAGGGTCAATGAATCCCAAAACTATTTATTAAATTCCGACTATACTGCGACAGAAATTGCTGATAAGCTGAGCTTCGGTTCAGCTAGCTATTTCAGCCGTATTTTTAATCAGTTTACAGGATGTACACCAAATCAATTCAAAAATAAATATATGAAAAAATAAGCATATAACGCAATTAGTATCAAGTTCCGGAATGATTGCTTTCATCTCTATTCTAGCTAGTTGCACAATAAAAGTGAAAAGTAATAGGACTATAGCAAGGTTAGCATCAATCGGTGTGGATTAGTGGTTCACAACACATTCTCCAGCTCAAAGAACAAATAGGAATGCAAAATAAGACTAGTATTATGCAAAATAAGATGTTGTGAATGGTCCGTTTTTAGACGTATAATTAATGCACGCTATAAGATGCCTAGAAGATAATGAGCATAATGATTACAGTCATGGCATCAAAATAAGTAAGGAGGATCTCTGGTATGATCAAAAAGTTCCTATCTATGTTGTTGGCTACGGTGATGCTAATGTCTTTGGTTACCATCGTTACAGCTGAGGAGGCGTTGTCCGGAAAACTGACAATCTGGGCTTGGGGTGCGGATGCCGAAGCGGAACAACGAGAAGCTATCATTCAGGCATTCATCAAAGCTCACCCTGAACTGGAGGTTGAGTATTCTATTATTCCGACTGCAGATAGCGTTTGGGATCAGAAGGCCACTGCGGCTCTGACCAGCGGTTCTGGCCCAGATTTGATTCAGATGTCGCCTGACTACTTTGGTATGAACACCAAGTATTATCTGGATTTGCGTCCCTATGTGGAGCGCGATGGTATTGATCTTGATGCCGTGCTTGTGCCTGGCATGATTAATGGTTACTACGATACTGACGGAAAGCTGGAAGGCTTCCCGATGCATGCCAATATTTTCATGATGGCTATCAACAAGGACATGTTTGACGAGGCGGGTGTTGCCTATCCTGAGCAGGGGTGGACACTGGACAATATGTTGGATTGGGGCAAAGCCTTTGTCGGTGGAGAAGGCGCTGGCAAGACCTACGCCATGGCAAAGCATTGGGTAATGAATGCCGCCATGCCTTATGCTGGTGGCAGTGCGCCTTATTCTGATGACCTGTCCGAATGCTATATGAACACTCCAGAGATTGAGAAATCACTGGAATTGTATCAGAAACTGATTCTGGAAGGCTATATGCCTAATGATGCCGAGAGTAGAACCATTCCATCTGCCATTCTTTTCCAAAGCGGTTTGTGCGCTATGTACCCGCTTGGCGGCTTTGAGGCAGCCCAGTTCCTGGCAGACTCCAAGGAGAATGGCATAAATGTCGGACTGGTCCCGATGCCTATGGGCATTGGAAATGATGGCAAAGAGATTAATGTGATTTATGCTACTGGCTGGGCGATTACCACTACGGCTAAGAACCCGGATGCTGCTTGGGCCTTCATGAAGGAAAATGCCTTCGCGAACGAGGAAATGGGAAAAGCTACTGCGATCGCTGGTATGCCCGCAGGCAAGGATGTGGCTGAAAACTACTATGCCAAGATTGAATACGAAGGATTTGGCACGACTTTCAATGACTATATGGTGCAGCATCTCGATCTTTCTCATATCAACCCCTGGGGTGGCACTCTTGCCTCAACCGGTGATATCTGGGCTAACATGGTAGAGGCAGTGACCATGGACGGAAAGTCTCCTGCCGAAGCGATGGCTACGTATTCGCAACAGGCAATGGATGAGTTTGCCAGCTACGGCTTTAGTACTGCGATCAAAGCCAACTAATCAAAAATCTGGATTGGCGCAGGGGGAGGATGGGCTTCCTTTGCGCCTTTTCCATATGAAAGGTGTTTTTGATGAAGCGATTAACTGGGCTTAAAAAACGTAATACCATTAATTTCTATGCGTTTATCGCACCATGGCTTTTCGGTTTTTTGGTTTTGACTGTCTACCCAATGCTAGAGTCATTCCGTCTGTCACTTACTAATACTGGTTTTGCAGGTGATGGAGATTATATCGGGTTTCAAAACTTTATTCAGGCTTTCACGATTGAAACCAGTGTATTGATTGCTTTTAAGAACACATTCTTATATGTACTTATGTTCGTACCCTGTAGTCTTGTATTGTCTTTCTTTCTTGGCTGGCTGTTGAGCAGACAAATCCGTTTTCTAGGTTTTTTCCGGAGCGTTTTTTATATTCCCTATCTCACTGCTGGTGTGGCTGTCACCATCATGTGGGGTTGGCTATTTAATGGGACCTTTGGCCTGATTAACTACGCGCTGTCATTTTTTGGTTTACAAGGTCCCAACTGGCTGGGTGACAAGAGTACAGCCCTTATAAGCATTGTGATTATGAACCTTTGGTCAATCGGCAACGGCGTGTTGATTATGTTGGCGGGGATACAGGATATTCCACGCTCCTACTTTGAAAGTGCTGAGATTGATGGTGCCTCCACTTGGCGGCAGATTATCTCCATTACCATCCCTTTGAGTACACCCACGATTTACTTTAATCTGGTGATTGGCGTCATCGGCGCGTTCCAGCTGTTTAATCAACCCTATATCCTGACAAATGGAGGTCCGGTGGATTCCACGATGACAGTGTCCCTGTTTATTTTCCGTAATGCATTTGAGTACGGCAAGATGGGTTATGCTTCGGCTGTGGCTTGGGCTCTGTTTTTCGCCATCATGGCTGTGGTATTGTTACTGCAAGCCTCCCAACGTAAATGGGTATTCTATGGTGATTCTTAGGAAAGGGGGAAAGATAGAATGCAAACGACATACAAAATAAGATCTATAAAAAGCTACCGTGTCAAGCGTGCGTTTCTTCGCTCTGTTGTTTATGTTATTCTTGGGGCTTGCACAATCATCTGTATTGCGCCTTTTGTTTGGATGCTACTGACTTCTGTGAAATCGACCGCCGAAGCTTATCGCTTCCCGCCCACGATTATTCCCAAGAAGTGGCTGTGGACTAACTACACAACTGGTTTGCAGAAAGCTAACTTTCTCTTGTTCTTCCGCAACACTGCTTTTGTGGCGATCCTGTCGACTATTGGGACCGTGTTGTCTGCACAATATGTCGCCTATGGTTTTTCCAGGTTCAAGTGCAAAGGTTCTGCCTTGTTTTACACATTGATGATGGCCACAATGATGCTGCCCAATCAAGTCACCTTAATTCCCCAATATTTGTTGTACTTAAAGTTAGGGATGGTTGATACTTATTTGCCCTTGCTGATACCAGCATGGTTAGGCGGCGGTGCGTTTAATATCTTTTTGTTCATCCAATTCTTCCGGACCTTGCCCAAGGAGTTGGATGAGGCTGCATTTATTGATGGGGCTTCCACCTTCAAGACGTTCATTCATATCATGATGCCATCGGTGAAGCCAGTCTCACTGGTCGTCCTGGTCATGTCATTGGTCCATCACTGGAACGATTTCTTTACGCCACTAATCTATATTAACAGCACCAATAAATTCACCCTTGCTATTGGTTTGCAGTTTTTGAACAGTTCGATGGGAACCACGAAGATTGGGCAGATGATGGCAGTTGCTGTAGCAACGATGATTCCCGTGCTGATCATCTTCTTTCTGGCCCAGAAGTATTTCGTTCAAGGCATCAAAATGTCTGGCATGAAGGACTAATGAGTAGTCACTGATAATAAAAGTATTGGTTGATACGAGCTTTTCCAGTGCGTTGGCGATAGACGAATTCGAAAATTATGATCAGCTTGCAAAATTTTGATCGATGATTGCCTGTATCATATAACGGGTTTGGAGTCTTTCTCAAAGACCTATGCAGCCAACTGTCGAGAAATACTTTGTGTAACCATGATGCTGCTTATGTGTAAGGAATATATGCGCCGATAAATGTTCTAAAGTGATTAATCAATTGGTACAATGATTGTGGGCAGACATTCAATACGATGCAGACAGTATAACTTCACGTCCTCGATATCCGTATTATGAATCTGGATGACTTGCGCGGGTAAAACTTGCACACTATTATGTATATTCGGATTGGAGAAAGTAAGATGATTTACTATGTAGACATCAATGCGGCCGA
>JAAZEI010000245.1 GCA_012512355.1 Clostridiales bacterium
AATGTTGGCAGAAAACTGTCGTATCGATACAGGCAGGCTGTACGTTCTGCCCCAGGCAAATAACCCGGGATGTAAAATTGGGGATCGTTTTGTTGATGGCAGCATGGATTTGAATCGCGTATATCCAGGCAACCCCGAAGGAGACCTCACACAGCGGTTGGCGGATAAGATTTATAAAGACATCAAGCAAGTGAAACCCAATTTATTGATTGATCTGCATGAAGCTGCTTTTTTTTCGCCGAATCGGGATTTTATGGGCCAAAAACTGATTGTGACCAGCATAGATAGCATAGAAGGTTTGCTTTTAGATTTTTTATCCATCGAGAAGAACGATCACCATGACCGTGAGTCTTTTGATCTGATAGGCCCTGGTGTTTCAGGCAGTCTGAACCGCGAAGTAACGCAAGGGTTGCTCTGTCCTGTTATCACAGTCGAAACTTTCCGTGGTTTCCCGCTCAGCATGAGAATACAGGATCAAGTAGATTTTGTGCTGTACTGCCTGGATTACCTTGGCATGATTCTACTGTAAAAACCGAACCAACAGGCTCCCGAGCAATTGCCCGGGAGCCTGTTGGTTTTTACATTAGAATTTTATGTTTGGTTTTTATTGAACGCCTACCGCCTTGCCATCCTGTCTGGGGTCAGCAGTGCCGTAAACTGTGCCGTCTTCCAGGAATTCAATTGCCTGGATGGCGCCGCTTGCCGCGGTGCCGATTTTATCATGTCCCAGAGCTGTAAGCGCGTCCACCGTTTCCTGGGTGATGGCATATTCTTCATAACCTACAAGAGGCTCTTCATATTGGAAGTTAATGGCGCTGCCGTTGTTCCAGATTTTGGGTACGCCAATGGCATCGTGCAAGGACATCTTATGGTCGATCACACGGGAAATCACCTGGGCCAATGAGGCAAAGATGCGTGCGCCACCGGGTGTGCCCAGTACCATGAAGGGCTTATCATTTTCATCCAGGATAATCGTTGGGCTCATTGAGCTAAGGGGCTTTTTGCCCGGCTCAACCCTGTTGACGCTTTCGGGATTGCTGGAGAAGTCGTCCATCTCGTTGTTCATCATAAAGCCATAACCGTCAACCATTACGCCGCTGCCGAAGTAGTAATTGATGGTCTTGGTGATGGCTACGCAGTTGCCTTTCGCGTCTGCGACGGAAAAGTGCGTGGTGTCAGTATGTTCAAATAGTGACGGATCATCAAAGGTGTAGTTCTGGGCGGCTGTTAAATCAAGCTTTTCATTACGCAGATTTGCATATTCTTTGCTGGTGAGTCCACCGACCGGTACTTTGGCGAAAGCCATATCCGCCATGTACTGTGCACGATCTGCGTAGGATAGTTTGAAGGCTTCAACAAACAAATGAATATATTCAGGAGAGTTGATTTTCATTGACGCGATATCATAGTTCTCCAGAATATTGAGGATTTCAATCAAGTGCGTGCCGCCGGAAGAAGGCGGCGGTGAAGACAGCAGTTTATAGCCGCGGTATGTGCCCCAAACAGGCTTGCTGACGGAAACTTTGTAATTGGCAAGATCTTCCAGCGTCATGACGCCTTCGTATTTAGCCAGTGTGTCCACGATAGCCTGGGCAATTTCCCCTTGATAAAAGCCTTCGTGCCCTTTTTCGGCGATAATCTGCAGAGTTTTTGCAAGATCAGGATTTTTGAGGACAACGCCTTGCTCAATGGGCAAACTGTTTTCATCCCAATACACTTTTTGCATTTCAGGGAATTGTTCAGCTTTGGCATAGGCATCTGTGATGGCGCTGGCGGCATAGTTGGTCACAGTAAAGCCTTCCGTTGCGATGCGGATGGCCGGGTCCAAAATCTCCTGGCGGGAGAGATTGCCGGAACCGTAGTGATCCAACAAATACAGAAGACCCG
>JAAZEI010000246.1 GCA_012512355.1 Clostridiales bacterium
ACATAATTGCATGTGTATCCATGCTTCCTCCTTATTTAACCAAACCAGAGAAGCCCATGAAAGCCACTGACATGAAGCTGGCAATCACCAAGCTAATTGGGAAACCTTTAAACGCCTTGGGAATGGGAGAGCTTTCAAGACGCTCGCGTACACTAGCCATCAATATAATGGCCAACAAAAAGCCAACCGCGCTGAAAGCGCCGTTCAAAACTGATTCCATCAAGGTGTAGCCACTATTCATGTTAAGCAAAGCAACACCCATCACAGCACAGTTTGTCGTAATAAGCGGTAAGTAAATGCCCAGAGCGCTGTACAAAGCGGGCAAACTTTTCTTAATAAACATCTCTATCACTTGTACAAGGGAAGCAATAATGAGAATAAAAGAAATGGTATTAAGATAAGCGAGCCCCAAGGGAACGAGTACATAGGCATATATGATATAGCAGAACAGTGAGGCGATGGTCATCACAAAAACGACCGCAATGCCCATGCCAGTAGCAGTTTCTACTTTGTTGCTGACACCAAGGTAGGGACATATACCAAGGAAGCGAGAGAAAATAAAGTTGTTGCTGAACGCTGCATTGATAAAAAATAGAAAGATACCAATCTCGCTAAGTCTCATACTGCCTTCGCCTCCTTAACGATTTTCTTTGAACGCCTTTTGTTCCCGATACCATTGATGATACCAAGAATCAAACCAAAAGCAAGGAAGCCACCGGGTGCCAGTATAAATAGCAGAACCGGTTCAAAGCCATTGCCCATAATCTGATATCCTAAGATGCTGCCAGCACCCAGTACTTCCCGAACAGCAGCTATCAAAATCAGCGCCAATGTAAAGCCAAGGCCCATTCCAAGCCCGTCGACGGCTGAGTCAAGAACTGGATTTTTGCCTGCAAAAGCTTCTGCTCTGGCAAGTATGATGCAGTTGACAACAATCAGCGGCAGGAAAATACCTAAAGACTCATATAGTGAAGGGATGAAGGCTTGCATAAATAGTTGAATCATCGTCACGAAAGTACAAATAACAACAATATACGCTGGAATACGTACCTTGTTGGGAATAAAATTACGTAATGACGAAACCACTATGTTTGAACCCAGCAAAACGAGAGTCGCGGCTAATCCCATGCCAATGCCGTTTGTAACGCTTGTTGTGACTGCAATGGTAGGGCAGGTTCCAAGAACCAAGCGAAATACAGGGTTCTCATTAAAAATACCGTTGACGAAGACACCTTTAAGATTATTTTTAGACATGATTCTTCACCATCCCATATACTCGTCTGCTGCTCAAGCGGTCAATCAGCGGAGTGAGGCAGTTCATGAAGAGAATTGCATAAGTAACACCTTCGGGGTAGTTGCCCCACTTGCGGATGACCACTACCATCGTACCACATCCAATGCCAAAAATGATATGTCCGATCTTCTGCATAGGATTCGTCGCGTAGTCTGTCGCCATAAAAACAGCACCAAACAAAACACCGCCCGACAAAATCGCAATCAGCGGATCATTACCCAGCAGCCAGCTTAAAAGCGCGACGCTCCCAACAAAAAATACTGGTATATGCCAAGAAATCACTTTGACTACCAGCATATAAACCAAACCAATAAGAATGGCGATTTTGCACACTTCGCCAATGCTGCCGGGAATGTTCCCAAGCAGTAGGTCAGATAAGGGTATATCCAGTGTGATCCCCAGCTTTTGAGGAACAAGAGGCGTGGCTCCTGAAATCATATCAACACCAAAGGCAGCCTGTGAATTACCCAAAAGCCTCTCAGGCAGAAAAAAGCTTGTCATCCTTGCCGGCCAGGATGCCAGCAAAAAGGCACGACCAAACATTGCGGGGTTCATGAAGTTATTGCCAATACCGCCAAACAATTGTTTGACTAATATGATGGCAATCGCGCTGGCAAGTGCCGCCATCCATAAAGGTACACCAGAAGGAAGGTTAAGGCCCAAAATAAGCCCGGTAACGATAGCTGACAGATCCTTGATACTAGCTTTTTGTTTCATCAGCTTTTGCCACACATACTCGCTGATCATTGCAGCGATAACCGATACGCAGATCACCCAGGCTGCACGCAGGCCAAAAAGATACACACCTGCAACAGTAGTAGGCGCCAATGCTATGAGTACATCAAGCATCAGAGTTTGGGTGACTTCTCTTGTCAGTACATGGGGACCGGTCGAAACATGTAATTTCACTTGCTTACCCTCCTTGCCGCGATAATATCCTTGGCATCCTTAAATGCAGGTGTTAAATACTGATGGGAAGGACAAATATAAGAGCAAGCGCCGCAAAGTATGCATTCTTTCACATTAAGCTTATTTTCCAGGACATCCATTTTATCCATATCAAATGCTTTTTTCATCGCATAAGGGTTAAGATAAACTGGACATGCGTAAATGCATCGACTGCATCTGATGCAGTTGTCTTCAGGGGGGATGATTGCTTCTTTTTCATTAAATACCACCAAACCATTGTTAGCCTTAGTAACACTCGCTTCTTCATTGGGTGCACAGATGCCCGTCATGCTTCCGCCAAAGAAGATTTTACCAGGCTCCTGAGAATAACCGCCGCAAGCTTCAACTGCTTCATTGACCAGGGTGCCGATGGGCAGCAGGAGATTGTCAGGTTCTTTGACTTTACCTGTAACAGTAGTGATTCTATTGATCAGCGGCATCCCTTCTACAACTGCATCCCGGATGGCAGCCGCTGTAGCGACGTTAAGTACCACAGCACCAGCATCTGCGGGCAGACCGCCTGCAGGAACTTCTTTATTAATCAAAGCTTTGATGAGCTGCTTTTCGCCGCCCTGAGGATATTTGGTTTTTAAAGTGCAAACTTCAATGTCATCTCGGCCGGCGGCGGCCTTTTTGATGGCATCAATGGCCTCAGGCTTATTATCTTCAATGCCAATTAAACCTCGCTTGACATTCATTGCACGCATGGCAATGCGCAGTCCGTCAACAACCTTTTGCGGTTGCTCAAGCATTAACCGAAAATCAGCGGTTAGATAGGTCTCACATTCCGCACCGTTGAGGATAATAATATCAACCTGTTTGTCCGGTGGGGGTGACATTTTGATGTGGGTAGGGAAACACGCGCCACCCATACCGCATATGCCTGCAGCCTTGATTGCTTGAATAATTTTCGTTGAGTCAGCTGATTCCACGCTGCCCAGAGGATTAAGTGGGATCCATTCATCAAGGCCATTGTTTTCAATGGTAATGCACATGCTGGGCACTTTGCGCATCATGATTTTGGCTGACACATCAGTAACGGTTCCTGAAACACTGGCATGTACAGGTATGCCGATTCCGCCAACTGCCTCTGCAATGACTTGACCAAGAAGCACTTGTTCGCCTTTTTTTACTATTGGATTGCTTGGTGCCCCAATATGCATATCCATTGGAATGGTAACGATTTTCGATGCATATGCACGAACCGGTTTATTGCGAGTAAGATCCTTGCCCTCATGCGTATCGTGCAGCGGATGAATGCCGCCTCTGAAAGAAAATTTACTCAAAAACTATCCCGCCTTTCTGATAAAACACTGATTACTTCTGAAGCAATTTATCTGCTGCTTTATTAACAGCTTTGATGACCGCTTCGCTGGTGATGGTAGCACCTGAAATTACATCCACGTCGCCCTCTGCGAGCGGTACTTTCTTGCCGATGAACTGAACGCTAAACTCTTCGTCCTGTGTCCTGCCGCCAATGCCCGGGGTCTCATTAAAATCAGCATCACCAATGATAATCTGTGCAATGGTATCATCTTCATTCAAAGTAATTGTCACAGAAACAGGACCGTCATATCCCTTGGAGGAAGATGTTGCTTCACGCAGAACCTCGGAAATAAGCATATCCGCCGCTTTATTGACAGCTTTCATGACCGCTTCGCTGGTGATGGTAGCGCCGGAGATCACATCCACGTCGCCCTCTGCGAGCGGTACTTTCTTGCCGATGAACTGACCGCTAAACTCTTCGTCCTGCGCTTTGCTGCCAATGCCGGGAGTCTCGTTAAAGTCGGTGTCACCTACCTCCATCTTTGCGATGGTGTCGTCTTCATTCAAAGTAATCGTCACAGAAACCGTGCCGTCATATCCCTTGGAGGAAGATGTTGCTTCACGCAGAACTTCGGAAATAAGCAAATCCGCTGCTTTATTGACAGCTTTAATGACCGCTTCACTTGTGATGGTAGCGCCTGAGATCACATCCACGTCGCCCTCTGCGAGCGGTACTTTCTTGCCGATGAACTGACCGGTAAACTCTTCGTCCTGCGCTTTGCTGCCAATGCCAGGAGTCTCGTTAAAGTCGGCATCACCGACTACAATCTTTGCGATGGTATTGTCTTTATTCAAAGTAATCGTTACTGCCACCGGTCCATCATATCCTTTGGACGATGATGCTGCTTCGCGATTTATGGATGGCTCAGCTTCTTCTGAAGCTTCAACTGGCATCAGCATATTTGCCGCTTTATTAACAGCTTTAATGACCGCTTCAC
>JAAZEI010000247.1 GCA_012512355.1 Clostridiales bacterium
CATTCAGTACTGGATCAATGGATCCATAAATGCACACTTTGTGGGGCAGTCAGGTACGTTAATAATGGGAATCCTGGTCCACCACATCCACATAAGAACATTTTTCAATATGATCAACATATCGATGTTGGTTTTCATCACTATTTCTTCAAATGTTCGGTTTGTAACCGTCCTAAAACTACAACAGTAGCTTGTAGCGGGCCACCATGTGTAAGCCCACTAAGCACAATGAATTTAACAAAAAATTAATTGTGCTGGGTTATCTAAGGCAAAACACTAGTTAAAGATTGGGTAGTAAAACGACGTAATTTTTGAATTGTTTTCTAGAAAGTGACTGTCATCTGCCAGATCTGAAAAATTGTCGTGGAGCAAGCATGTTAAGTAAACTTCGAATGGTATTCCGCACACCTGTCCGAAACCTGGCCTTGCTGCTGCTACTTGTTGCCGCCTTTGGGGTGTTTGCTTTTGCATTGAGCATGTATACAGGCATTCAAACAGCGGTTGATGAGGTGGACAGGAACATCTTTAGCCTGGCGTATGTGGATGAAAATGCGCAGAACAGGCCGTACAACTGGCAACAGCAGTACCTGCAAGAGGATGCGCCTTCCCTGATCCAAGCGGTGGAGGACTCGGGCATGCTACGCCAGGGCTTCCGCCAGCCAGCACAGAATCTGTCCGCTTATTCGGCCAATCTTTTCCCCGTGATGAGCCGTGAGTTTGACCCCCTGGAGGCCACCCCGCGATTTGATGATCCCTACAACTACGGGGCGATGATCATTCGTGTCATCGATATTGAACCGCAGGACCAAGTGGCCTGGTATACGCCGCAGCTGGATGCTGAAGACTACAACATGTATGAAGCGACCCATACTACCTATAGGCTCAGATCGAAGATAGAGGAAACCCTGCTCCTCAACCCCGACTTCACTGCGCCGGAGGAAATGATGGTTTATTCATCCGTGGATGGCGCGGATGGCGGTAGTTTGTTTGTGCCAGGGAGGCGCTATTTGGTGATGGGCCAGTTTCAAGGGGTTATGCCGCGCACAGACCTATCCTTTACCAATCCGCAATATGTAGAGGATGTGAGGAAATTTGGCCTGTATATCGACCCGGAGGACAAGCCCACCTTTGACATCGGCGCCGTGCCAAAAAACTTGTTTACACCAACCACCACAGGGATTTATGATCCAGAGACTGGTTCTGTGCGGTATGTACAAGCGCCTGAAAACAAAAGCATCATTCCCCTGAAGGGTAGCGGGCAGGAGCCCCTTGACAGCCAGGACAGGACAAGAATTCCTGAGTTGCTTAGGGACGTGGATTTTAACATGCATTCCTTTCCTGTGATTGCCACCGACGCCATCCAAAGCCTGTTCCCCTTCCACCAAAAAAGCGCTTACATCAGTCAGGGCCGGGGCTTTAGCGCCGAAGACCTTGCGAACCGACATAAGGTTGTGTTGGTGCCCGCTACTATGGCTCAGAAAAACAACCTGGTGATCGGAGATACCCTTCCCCTCAGCTTCCATGATGGCTGGTTCACCCATGATGTGGGCGGGGGCAATGGCGATCTGTCCGTTTACAAGCCCACCGGGCAAGGATATACGGCTGAGAAGGAAAGCTACGACTATGAAATCATCGGCTTGTACAGCGCGCCTTTGTGGGAAACCCTACCCCTAAGTATGATGGCCAACATGCTGATTATTCCAAGCAGTAGCTTGGAGAATCAATATGAAACCAGCCTGCCCCTGAGCCAGAGCTTTCTGCTAGAAAACGGCAGCGGGGAGAGCTTTTTACAACATATGAAGCAAGCTGGGTATGGGGATCTCTTCCTGGTGGATGACCAGAATTACCACCAGGTCATCAACGGCCTGAAACAATTGCAACAAGATGCTGGTCTGTTGCTGGTTATTGGCCTTGCTCTGTTCGTGGTGGTCATCCTGCTGTTTGTTCACTTGAGCGTCCGGCGCAGGCAGCATGAAGCGGGGCTGCTGCTGAGCTTGGGGACAAGTCCCGCAGACACGACAAAGGGCATTGCCGCACCTGGCTTGTGGTTGATTCTGTTTGCGGTGATTTTCTCCTGTGTGCTGATTGTGGCAGGCGGCTCGCGGATGGCAAGTACCTTGCTTGACCCTGATCAAGCCCTCGGCCTGTCTGCCGTCTGCCAGGGAACAAAACTCTGGCTGTTGATTGGCCTGGTGGTAGCAGAAGGCGTCATTACGGCGCTTGCGGTTTGGTTTGTCAGCCACCGCATCTCCCATAAGCAACCCCTAGCACTGCTGCACCGAGTGGAGGAATAAGATGCTGTTCTATACAAGAAGCCGATTTTTCCGAGCCTGGCAGCATGGCCTCAAGGTGCTATTTTTTTGTGCTGTAGCCCTTGTGCTGCTGATGTATATGCAAGCCCAGTTGCGCGGCCAGGTAGCAGAGTTACAGGCGCTGAACACCAGCATCCGGGTACCAGGCCAGGTCACCGATGGGCAGGGCCTGCGCTTTGACAACCTGAGCATATCAGAACAGCTGACCGATTTGTTTTGGTCCGCTGAGGGAGCTTTATCATCCTATGTCCACCAGCTTGCCATCAAGGCCAGCGTGCCTTATGCGCGCCTGGCAGAGCAGGCAGTTGGCTTAAGTCCGCCCGCATTGACCGCCCTCACCACCCTGGCATCAGACGGTCGCTTACGGCATCGAGATGGGCTGGCGGTCACTTTCTACCCGGATTATGATGAGGAAGTGTTCTTTTCAGACAATGCCCTGTGTCTGATTCATCCCGCCATGAAGCAATACCTGGAAATTGCGGAAGATGACACCACTTGGCTGGAATTGGAACTGCTCATGCACCGTCTTGGAGAAGATAAACCTGAGAGCGTGAAAGCTCGCCTCCAGGTTGTGGGTACCGCATTGCTTGAGGATGAAAACGCTGTGTTGGCTCCCTATCCTTGGCTACGCGCCTTTGCGGGCAGACAAGGCTACACGATCTCCTCAGACGCCATTAGTTTTGTGATGCGGGACAACAGCCAGATCGAGGCATTTACCAAGCAATTCCTGCCGCATTTTGCAGAGCCCCACATGGCTTATGTGCCCAGCAAACACGTTCCGGGCGGCCTCTACTACCGCATGAGCGGCATTGTCGTGCACGACCAGGCCTATCAGAACGCCTGGAGTGCCATTGAAAGAAGCATCACCCTGACGCGCCTGAGCATCGCCGGGACCTTTGCCATGGTCCTCCTGGCGGGTGTTCTCCTGTGTTATATCAGCCTGCGCAACCGGCGCCAGGAGCTGGCAGTGCTGCTAACCCTGGGCAGCAGCAAAGCCTCCCTGATGCTGCACACCGTGCTGGACCAGGGTGCCTGGGTTGTTTTGGGCTTAATCACAGGGATTTTGTTGTCCCTCAGCTTTCAGGTAAGCCCCCGACAGCGCTTGATGATGGTTGCGTACATCGCGCTGTCCTTTCTTGCCGGCATCACGCTGACCGCATGGCGTTTTACCCGCCTGCCGGTGATTCTTATGATGAAAGACAAGGCTTAAGGAGGATCTACATGCCCATTTTGTTGATTGAGGATTTAAATTACAGTTACATCAGCAAGTCCCAGCGCACAGACGCTATACGGGATGCCAACTATGTTTTTGAGTCGGGGCAGGTGTACGTCATCATGGGTAAGTCAGGCTCAGGCAAAACCACCCTCCTGTCTCTGCTGGCGGGCTTGGACAAGCCCCTGTCCGGACAGATTTCGTTGGATGGGGAGGGGCTGGAAAGCATGGATATTTCGCGGTACCGCCGGGACAAGGTGGCCATGATCTACCAGCAGTTTAACCTGTTGCCCCTGCTGAGCGTGCAGGAAAACGTCATGTATCCCATGGTGCTCAGCGGCGTCAGCAAGCCTGAAGCACAGCAAAGAAGCGTAGAGCGGCTGCGGGAGCTGGGGCTGGGTGAGCAGTTTGACCGTCGCCTGCCCCATACCCTGTCCGGCGGGGAGCAGCAGCGGGTGGCCATTGCCCGTGCCCTGTGCATGCCCGCGAGGGTGATTTTGGCAGATGAACCCACCGGTAGCCTGGACAGTGAGAACAGCAAGATAATCATGGGCATTCTCAAAGACCTGGCCCATGAGAAGGGCTATCTGGTGATAATCGTGACCCATGACCCTGCCGTTGCAGAGCATGGGGATACCTGCTTGCGCATGGATGCTGGAAGGTTTCCAGTGTTAACAAAAACAAATCACTGGAATAATCAAATAAATTCATAAAAGGAATTGTATTTTACCATAATTGATATATAATTAAGTCATTATCTACGGAGGTGACTTTTTCCGTGCATATAGTGGGAAAACGTCTAACAGCTCTGCGCAAAAGTGCAAAACTCTCACAAGCAAACCTTGCCAAGCGTTTTGGTATCCCACAGTCTAATCTAAATCGTTATGAGCATGAAAAATCATCAGCACCCTATAATGTGCTAATCAAATATGCGGACTTCTTTGACGTTTCGCTCGACTATATCTTTGGTCGTACAGATGCTCCGCAAGGCAAGCTTTATGATTATAATCCCCAGATAGGCCCTGATCAGGATCAGATGCGCCAATTCATTGAGATGTGTTTTGACCCTAGCTCGCCCATGAACGCTCGATTGAAACAAATGCTGTTGATAATGATGGAGGAGAATACAGATGGCAGGTAATAGTATCCAGCGTTTTGAAAACCAGCAAATCCGCACCGCCTGGGATGAGACAAAGGAGGAGTGGTACTTTTCCATCATTGACGTTGTTGGCGTATTGACGGACCAGCCTACTTATCAGCGCGCAAGAAATTACTGGAAGGTAATGAAAAAGCGCTTAGTCGATGAGGGCAACCAACTGGTTACAGATTGTAACCGGTTGCGGATGGTGGCTGAAGATGGCAAGATGCGCTTAACGGATGTTGCTAACATCGAACAACTTTTGCGTATCATTCAGTCCATCCCTTCCCCTAAAGCAGAACCTTTCAAAATGTGGCTGGCACAGGTTGGTCGGGAGCGTATTGATGAAACCATTGACCCTGAACTGACCATCGGGCGAGCATTAACTACGTACTTGAAAAAGGGCTATTCAAGGGAATGGATTAATCAACGCCTGCAGGCCATCCAGGTTCGCAAAGAGTTGACCGATGAATGGGATAGTCGGGGTATGCAACAAGGTGTTGAGTATGCCATTCTGACGGATGAAATCAGCCGCGCCTGGTTGGGTATGACCACCAGGCAGTACAAGAATCTGAAAGGTTTGAAAAAAGAAAACCTCCGCGACAACATGAGCACATTAGAATTGGTGCTGACCATGCTGGCGGAGGCAACCACCACAGAAATATCCAAGCAGAAGAATCCAAAAACATTTCATGAGAACAAGGAAGTGGCGAAGTCCGGCGGGGAAGCTGCTGGTGAAGTCCGTAAAGCGGTGGAAGTTCGCACAGGGGTGCCCGTCATATCCCCAAAAACTGCCGTTGACTTTACAAGGCTGATCGATAGTGTCAACAAGGCTGACGACAAGGAAGAAGGCGGTGAAACTGAGTCATGAAAGCAGTCATCTACGCCCGCTATTCCTCCGACAGCCAGCGGGAAGAGTCCATCGAAGGCCAGCTGCGGGAATGCACCGCCTTTGCGGAGAAGAATGGCATGACCGTGTTGCGCCATTATATTGACCGGGCCTATTCGGCTAAGACAGACAACCGCCCAGAGTTTCAAAACATGATCAAGGACAGTAGCAAAAAGCTGTTTGATGTGGTCATCGTCTGGAAGCTGGATCGCTTTGCCCGCAATCGTTATGACAGCGCTCGCTACAAAGCGATGCTCAAGCGCAATGGCGTTAAGGTCGTGTCCGCTACAGAAGTCATCTCCGAGGGAGCAGAAGGCATTATCCTGGAGGCTGTGTTGGAGGGATATGCGGAATACTATTCTGCGGACTTATCCGAAAAAGTCATCCGGGGCATGACGGACAATGCCTTGAAGGCAAAATCCACAGGTGGTACACGCCCTATAGGTTATGTCATTAACAATGAACAGCGCTTTGAAATTGACCCTTTGACCGCACCGTTCATCCTGGAAGCCTATAAGCGCTATGATGAAGGC
>JAAZEI010000248.1 GCA_012512355.1 Clostridiales bacterium
GAGACAAATAACCAAGCGCCGTATTCACAAGGTAAAAAAGATGGATGTGGCGCAAAGAGAAGACTACCTGATGGATTTCATTCACCAGCGCAGCCAGGGCCCTATCGCTATTCATACGGGCGCTGCCAATGAACAGCATTATGAGATGCCGAGCGAATTTTTCGATCTGGTACTCGGTGCGCATAAAAAATATAGCTGTGCTTATTGGGAACAAGGAGATTCACTAAATGTTGCTGAGGAGAGAATGCTCCACTTGGTATGTCAGCGAGCCGGTATTGAAGATGGGCACCGCATCCTGGAACTTGGATGCGGATGGGGAGCGTTTTGTATATATGCGGCGATGCGCTATCCCAATTCACTTGTCACTGCTGTATCCAATTCAAATCATCAGCGCATGTATATCGAAAAAATCATCAAATTAAAAGGCATTGAAAACCTGCAGGTGATGACCTGCGATATCAATGATTTGGTGTTAGCTGAAACCTTTGACCGCGTTGTATCCATCGAGATGTTTGAGCATATGAGAAATTATCATGCGCTTTTTAGCAACATCGCCGGATTCTTAAATGAGAAAGGGAAGCTGTTTGTCCATGTATTTTGTCACTGTCAGCTGCCATTCACCTATGAAGTGAAGAACAGCCGGGATTGGATGGCCAGGTATTTTTTTACGGGCGGCACAATGCCCAGCCGGGATCTTTTTCATTTTTTTAACCATGATTTGCGCATTAGCAGGCAATGGGCAGTGAATGGCAACCATTATAAAAAAACTCTAGAAGCATGGTTAGAAAAGATGGATGGGCAAAAAGAGGCCATTATGTCTATCTTGGAAGAACGGGAAGGACCTGAACAAACGTTGAAGTGGTGGTCGTATTGGCGGATCTTTTTTATGGCTTGTGCTGAGTTTTTTGCTATGAATGGTGGGAATGAATACTTCGTAGCCCATTATCTATTTGAAAAAAAGACACAGTGAGATAGATGGTTTAACTGCGCTAATATAGACAATAATGAGATCTGCAGGTGAAGCAGTTGTTGGTGCAGAAGAAGATAGATTTTATAGCGTTTAGTAAAATATTAATTATTAAAAAGGAGATTTGTGTATGTGGCAATTTTTAAAACCGTATGTGGTTGCTTTTGGGGTATTATTGGTCATTGAGGGTGCCTGGCTTACCTTGATCGCGAAAAATTTTTATCAAAAAGAACTTGGTTTTCTCATGTCAGACAGCCCAAAACTAATCCCTACAGCTATGTTTGCCCTGGTCTTTATCGCTGGCCTCGTTTTCTTTGTCATCAACCCGGCCCTCGCAAAAGACAGCTGGAAATACGCTTTGCTGGCAGGTTTGTTTTTTGGCTTGGTTTCGTACTCAACCTATGATCTGACCAACCTGGCGACCTTGAAAGGCTGGCCTTTAATTGTGTCGGCTGTTGATTTGGTTTGGGGCTCAGTCATGAGCGCTTCTGTATCAACGATCTCTTACTTTATTTTGAAAATAATAGGGTAGACGATAACGTCATATAATCATGAGAATCGATAGCCAACAGTTGTGCGTTAGCTAATCGCTTCGCATTTAACTATTTGGTTCTTCCGCCTGGATGACCAAGACTGAGATATTGATTCCTATCCTTTTCATCAAATCTTGAATTGCTGAGCCGGTTTTTGACTGTCAGCAGCTAAAATTATGGCCGCTTGATGATGAAGTATGCTTTATAATAAAAATATGTTGCTATACTAAATGTTTGAGTGATTAATCTTTGGAATTAGAAATTAGAAAGAGGTGCTTACATGGAAAATAAGTTACAGAAACTCAAAAGATTTAACTTAATTATGGGGGCTTTACACTTTGTACAGGGTATCGCAATGATTTTTCTTGCAACAAGTGTCATTCAAAAGATCGGTCAGTTTCAGCCAACGATTACTCAAAACTTTTTAAAGTATGATGTTGAAACTCAAGGACTTGTGACTGCAAGCAAAGCATTGTTTGATTTGCCATTTGGTATTTTGGTTGCTTCATTCTTACTGATCTCTGCACTCGCTCACTTGATCGTATATATGAGCGGTGATAAATACATTGCTGATCTAAAAGTCGGTATTAACAAATTCAGATGGTTTGAATATGCAATTAGTTCATCCATCATGATTGTTCTCATCGCAACCCTTTTTGGTATTTATGATATTGCATCATTAATACTTATTTTCATTGTGAATGCTGCCATGAACTTATTTGGTTTGGTGATGGAACAGTTAAACTCTCAGCGCAAAAAAGAAAATGTTGACTGGGGTCCCTTCGTTTGGGGGTCCATTGCAGGGATTGCGCCCTGGATTGCTATCGCAACGTATATGTTTGCAACCGGTAACTTTGGACAGGTACCTTGGTTTGTCTGGGCCATTGTAGGTGTTTACTTTGTCGCATTCAACACCTTCCCCGTCAATATGATTCTGCAATACAAACAGATTGGCAAATGGAAAGACTACCTATATGGTGAAAGAGTTTATATTATCTTAAGCTTGGTTGCTAAATCAGCACTGGCTTGGCTGGTTCTATTTGGAGCTATGCAGCCATAATTAAATAAAAAAGTTTGATAAAGCAGAGCGGTGCCCTAGGGCATCGCTCTGTTTTGTCTGTCGAGTGATGATCATCAAAACATTGGTGACGGAAGACCGGCGGAATATATGCAGCAATGAATAGAGAATTGAAGGGTTTTTCAGAAATTTTGATGAGCAATACCTGGCTATGTTCTGGCTTTGGCTTAGACTGCTTTGACAAGGAGGAGGACTTCTGACGCGGCAAAAATAAGC
>JAAZEI010000249.1 GCA_012512355.1 Clostridiales bacterium
CAGTTGGTTTTCGTCCAACTTTCGGGGTGCATATCATGTTCCGGGGATTCTTTGTTCCATTTTAAAGTTCTTGCAGAGGAAAATATTCTATGAAGCTGTCAATGATGAGACGCAGCTTCTCACCCACCTGCGCTCCCATAGCCAATACATCATCGTGCTTGATTGGCGCATCAATTACACCCGCCGCCATGTTGGTAATGCTGCTGATACCCAGCACACGCATTCCACAGTGCCTTGCAACAATTGTTTCCGGTACAGTTGACATGCCCACGGCATCGCCACCCAAGCTGCGCACCATCCTAATTTCTGCGGGAGTTTCGTAGCTGGGACCATTCCACCAGGTGTATACACCCCGGTGAAGCTTGATGTTGTGATATGCAGCCCGCTGGAGGGCAATGGATTGCAGCTGTTTGTCAAAAGCATTGGTCATATCCGGAAACCTGGGGCCAAACTCATCGAGATTCCTGCCCCTCAAAGGGTTATGACCTGAGAGGTTGATATAATCTGTAATCATCATGAGGTCACCGGGAGAAAAAGAGGTGTTAACACCTCCGGCTGCATTGGTAAGAATCAAAGTATTAACCCCCAGCAAAGCCATCACACGAATGGGTATGGTAACTTTAAACAAAGAGTGTCCTTCATAATGATGATAGCGTCCACTCATTACAAGCACTCGTTTATCATGAATTGTCCCTGCAATAAACTTGGCAGCATGCCCTGCTACAGCGGATTTTGGAAAACCCGGAATCTCATCAAAATTGATTTCCCGAGGGTCTTCTAAAGCTTTTTCAAAGCCGGCGAGACCACTTCCAAGCACAATTCCAATCTGGGCAGAACCACATGCAGTACGCACAGCTTCGGCAGCGGCATAAATTTTCTTCATCTTGCGCGGCATTCAAGCCTCCTTGATATTTTGCCAGAAGCTTGTTGCGGCATAGCGTTCTTTAAGGCCAAAAAATTCACTGATGGTTGCCGCTACATCACTGAAAGTATCTCGGATTCCAAGATTATAAAGACCCTGTATACCTTGGTACCACACCAGCAATGGAACATACTCCCTTGTATGATCGGTTCCATGAAAAGTTGGGTCGCAGCCATGGTCTGCTGTGATGATTAACAGGTCTTCATGTCCCATCAATGAAGTCAGCTCTGGCAGTCTGCCGTCAAAATATTCAAGCGCATCGCGATAACCTTTTACGTCCCTGCGATGACCATAGACCATATCTGTATCAACCAGATTAGCAAAGCATAAGCCATCAAAGGGTTTGCTCATAAAGTCAACGATGGCATCAATACAGGCGGGATTGCCAGCAGCATGGTTTGAGCCCGTCAGACCGCGATGGTTAAAGATGTCTTCGATTTTACCAACTCCCAAGACCTCATGACCATTTTCCTTAAGAACATCAAGAATGGTGTCGCCGGTAGGTTCGAGCGAAAAATCCTTTCTCCCTTTGGTACGGGTAAAAGCCCCTGATTTTTCTCCAACAAAAGGCCGTGCAATCACACGACCCACTGCGTATCGTCCCGTCAGCATTGAGCGGGCTATTTCACACATTTCATATAGCTTTTCAAGAGGAATAATGTTTTCATGGGCGGCAATCTGAAATACGCTGTCCGCAGATGTATATACAATGGGATAGCCGGTGCGCATGTGCTCTTCCCCCAGCTTATCCAATATAACTGTGCCGCTGGACGCATAATTTCCCAGGGTTTTGGTGCCGATAGCTTCTTCAAATTTATTAATCAGCTCCTGGTCAAAACCATCGGGAAATGTCGGGAAGGCTTTTTCCAACTGAATACCCGCCATCTCCCAGTGACCGGTTGTTGTGTCCTTTCCGGGACTCACTTCGGCCATTTTCCCATATGCTCCTTTCGCATCATGCAAAGGCTCCAAATGAATATTCGGGATATGAGAAAACCCCATCGCATTCATATTTGGCAAGCGAAGCGGCATAGCCTTTGCGATATTTCCCAGGGTATTTGCACCAACATCTCCATACATTTGCGCATCTGGCAATGCGCCCGCACCAACACTATCAAGGACCACCAGTAAAACTCTTTTCATATAATAACCTCCATATATTAAATTATACCCTGCATCAATTGTCTTGAACAGTATCCAAAATTCAATCTATGCTTTGCTCCTCTCCTCTAACTGTCTGCTTGTGTATACGGCGCAAAGTCTTTATAATCAAATCATTGGAGGATATCAAATGATGGAATGGATTGCCTCAGCTGCCTTTGGCCTGGAAGGCCTCGTCAAGCGTGAAATACAGTCGCTAGGGATAGAACCTGTCATGGTCCAGGGCGGTGTGCGTTTTGCAGGAGATACACTGACTGCCTTTAAAGCCAATTTGGAACTGCGTACTGCTGATCGAGTTCAGCTGATTGTAGGGGAAGGTGAAGCGCACAGTTTTGAAGAGCTTTTCCAACTGATTGGCAGCATTCCCTGGGAAGATTATATTACCAAATCCGCACAGTTTCCAGTCACCGGACAGTGTGCCAGAAGTCAACTAATGAGCGTCAGAGATGTGCAATCCATCAGTAAGAAAGCTATTGTTGAGCGGCTCAAGAAACGCTATAAATCAGAGTGGCTGGAAGAAACCGGCGAAACTTACGCAATTCATGTTGCCATTCATCAAGACTTGGTACGGATCACCATCGATTCAAGCGGCGATGCACTCAATAGACGAGGTTATCGAACCTGGGTTGGAGAAGCGCCCTTAAGAGAAACTCTGGCAGCAGCTCTCGTGGATCTCTCCCCCTGGTATTCCGGGCAGCCTCTTCATGACCCTTGCTGCGGCACCGGCACTATCCTGATAGAAGCTGCCTTTAAGATGTCCAGGCGTGCACCCGGTCTGATTCGTCCTTTTGCGATGGAGCAGTGGCGTTTTGTTGATAAAAAATTATGTGACAATCTCCGCAGGGAAGCTAAGTTTCGCTTTAACCCTGACTTGGTAGAAGGCCTCAGCGGCAGCGATGTTGACCCCGAAGCTTTATTGCTTTTCAAAAAACATCTGGCTCAGGCTGGCCTGGCCGGACGCATTGAGATTTTTGAAAAGGATTTACGAGATTTGGGACCTTTGAAAGAAAATACCTGTGTCATTACAAATCCGCCTTATGGTGAGCGCATAGGGTCTAAAAAAGATACAGAATCCCTTTACCGCCAAATGCGCAAGCTGGAAACAAAAGCTCATGCAAAACGAGTATGTGTCCTGACAGCCAACCCTGCCTTTGAAAAGCTTTATGGAAAAAGAGCCACGCGAAAGCGGCGTTTATATAATGGTCGGCTGGAGTGTGAGTATTTAATTTTTTAAACTCTATCCTTTTATTAAGTTTCCGCGATGGTCTCGGTCTCCGTAAAGCCAGGTTCTGCAGGTGACAGTTTATCACAAACCATCAGCCAAGCATCTTCCCCTGTATCGTCATAATAGCGCTTGCGCACACTCGCTTTTATAAAGCCAAGTGATTTATATAAGTTTTGTGCTATCAGGTTGTTCTCTCTCACTTCAAGGGTAATATATTCCGCACCCAGGTTTGAAGCGTACTGGATCAGCGCTTTGGTGATTAAACGCCCATATCCCCTGCCTTTTTTTTGCTTCTTTACGGCAATATTAGTCACATGTGCCTGCTCCCAGATAATATGGACGCCTGCGAAAGCAACCACTTCACCCGCTTCCTCCACCACGAGGTAGCGGGCGACTTTATTCTGGGTTAACTCATAAATAAAATCATTTTCACTCCAAGGCAAAACAAACGCTTCCACCTCCAGAAGGTAGACATCCTGAACATCTTTGAGCGTCATGCGCCTGACGGCAGCTTTATCCAATTCGTTTTTCACGCTCTCTCTGGGCCTGAGGCTTTCTCAAATAAAGCGGGAGCAAATCCTTTGATGACACAGCGCTATCAATGCTGCGAGATGCAATCAAAGCAGCTGCGCCTGCTTTTAAATCATTTAGATGGGGCGGTGCAAAAACCGCTCTATTGCCCAAGTCAGTGACTATCTCCTCTTGATAGGCAGTAACGCCATCCCCCACAAAACAAAGCATCTCGTTCTTGCTTTTCACAGCCTCCAAATAACCGGCCAGCTTCATGACAGCATCATCCATTAAACGATTCCCCTGTAAAAAAGCAGCGCCATACACCTGATGTGCCCTGGCATCTCTGATGGGACAAACGAGCATCTGACTTTGTGATATTCCAAGTGAGAGAGCTTCCAGAGCATTCACGGCAACACAGCGTTTATTTCTTGCTTGGGCCATGCCCTGAACCGCACTGACTGCGATACGCACACCTGTGAATGAACCGGGACCGACTACAGCAGCAAACAGGTCAACATCCGCAACATTCAATTGGCTTCTCATCAAAGCTTCTTCGGCCATCGGCATCAGATTGACAGAATGAGTCAGCTTATTCGTCAGGGTAGATTCATAAATCAATCGTCCGCCGCGCATCAGAGCAATACTCGCTGAAGGACCTGAACTATCCATAGCCAAAATGATCATCTGTTTCCCCTCCTGTGCTGATGGCCCAAGATCTCGTAATCAAGCGCTCTGAATGTTCCACGAGGTAAAAACTCGATTACTCTGCAGGAGCCATCCTCATGAAAAGAAATACTGATTTCAAGACAATCTTTGGACATTAGATTCGGTGCGCGCTCATGCCACTCGATGGCTGTGATGCTGTCACCGCCCATGAACTCATCCAAACCAGATTCCAAAAGCTCTTCCCAGGAATTGATGCGATATAAATCAAAATGATGGAAGGGAATGATGCCTTCGTCATAAAGGTTGAGAATGGTGAAAGTTGGGCTGGTCACAGGCCCGGCAATGCCAAGCCCTCGCGCGATGCCTCGGCACAGTTCGCTTTTACCTGATCCCATCGCCCCGCTTAATAGCAGCACATCCCCCGAAAGCAGCTGTTTTGACAGTTCCTTTCCAAGAACCTGCATATCTTCAGTCGATACGGCAATGGTTTTATTCAAAGTTATACTCTTCCTTTTTTAAGCAGCGGTGAAACATAGGGATATATCCAATAGGTCAGCACGCTCAACACCAGGCCCTTTAAGAGATTGAAAGGCCCGGTGACATAGAAAATCAATTCTTTGAGGGTGGCGATTTTTAAGAAGGGAAGGGCATTGTCCATGATAGAAATGATGCTTTCAACGGACATAAAACTGGTATATAGAGGAATCAGCACATAATAATTCAGCAGCATACCGGATATGATCATGAGCACTGTGCCACCAAGCAGCCCCCACAGCACGGTCGCGCGGGTTCGCCAATATTGGTACGCTACTGTTACAGGCAAAACCAAGCTTGCAAGCATAAAAAAGTCAGCGATTTCTCCAATGCCCCCGCTTGAAGAACCGATGACACCAAGTACATCTTTAATAAGCAGGGTTAGAATACCAGCCAATGGTCCCATGGCAAAACCAGCTAACAGCACGGGGATACCGCTTAGGTCAATTTTATAAAAACCTATCACGGGAATCTCCAAAAAACGAAACAGGATAAAGGAAATAGCTGATAGAAGGGCAATGCGGACCATCATTTGTGTTGATACTAACTTTTTTCTCATAAGCATCCTCTTTCTGTGCTGCAATCCCTGACATAAAACTGAATAAAAATCGCTCCCAAAATATCCAGGGAACGATGCCGTCAGCATATGCAAAAATGCATTCTTCTCTCATCCAGACTATACTGTCGGCCATGGAATACCACCATGTCAGCCTTTCGGCTCGCGGGCTTTACCGCCGGTGGGGACTTGCACCCCGCCCTGAAGTTGCTTGCTATTGAGTTCACGATGAGTATATCATCGGGTCATGGCAGTGTCAATGTTGAAATACGCTGACTGCGCCATCCTGTCTTACATCCAGTATATGGCACGAACCTTTGCCGAATACCGTCTCTATATCCAGCACAAAACGTTCCAGCAAGTCAATTGGTACAAAATTAAGCGTTGTACCTGCGAAGCCGCCTCCGTGAACGCGGCTTGCTCCCCGGCCTGCCAAAATAACATCGGCCATGGCCAGCGCCAAAGCCAGAGGCTGTTCATGAGCGGAGACAGAAACATTTTGCAGCAGATGCCAGCTGCTTTTCCCGGATAAATTGATTTGCGAAAAAAACGTTTCCAAATCAAAAGCCTGCAATGCCTCTACCGCAAGAGAAACGCGATCGTTTTCGGCGTAATAATGCATCGCCCGAAGGACTGCCCTGTCGCTGAACTCATCTCGCAAGGCAGCAATATTCTGGCTGAATAATTCAGGACGAAGAGAACGCAGCGTATCGACACCAAAATAATTGGCGACAGCTGTCATCTCCTCACGAATAGCAGCATAGTCGCTTGTCAGGTCATCGTGGCTGCCTCCGGTGCCCACGACAACAATGGAATATCCAGACGCTTCAAAGCTAAAATGCAAAGGCTCGATACTCACTTCATCTGTTTTAAAATCAATGGCAATCATGCCGCCAAGGCTGCTAGCCATCTGGTCCATGAGGCCTGAAGGTTTACCAAAGTGCACATTCTCTGCGTATTGAGCAATCTTCGCGCGCAAAATGGGGTCCATGCTGCTTTGATTATACAAAGTGTCAAGGATAGCGCCAATAAGCACTTCAAAAGCAGCAGATGAGGATAAGCCGCTTCCGTTTAACACATCTGATGTGACCGCTGCATCAAAACCGCCTACTTTGAAACCG
>JAAZEI010000250.1 GCA_012512355.1 Clostridiales bacterium
CGCGCCACCTCCTATTGATAAGTCCCTGTGCTGAGCCCATCCATTATGGTGATTCTTCACTGTCAGCTCCTAATCACTTCCTCAATGAAATTATCAATCTCCTGCTGCTTTTTCCGGTGATAATAGTTGTTAGCCTTCCGATTGTTTCGGACACTCTGACACATCACATTATCGCAGTAAATCTGGCGATTCCCGTTCTTCACGAATATACCGCCGCAGGCTTTACACGCTCCGAGCGAGGTCTTTCCACCTGTATCGCTTGTTGCTCCGGCATCCACGGAAACGAAACGCACCAGCGCATAGTAGGCAGAATCGAACACGGAACTCACATACGGCAGAAATAGAAGTTTTCCTGCTCCAGTGCTGTATTGAACTCCCATCTTAAGTGCGGGAAGTGACCGCATAAATCTATCAACACGCTCCGCTTGGCCGGCATCGCTCATATCGCTCCATTCCTTACAGATGTCCTTGCCGCCAGCCTCAAACAGCGGCTTATACGTATCTTTGGCCTTTCCGGGATTGCCGTCCATCAACTGCTTATATGTAAATGCTGTTACCGTGTTTTCATATAAGGCTTTGAGGTCGACCAGCGTCTTCTTACATGAGTATTCTCAGGCATCCGGCCAAGGATGACCGAGGGGTTAGAGTAGTGACGCCACATTGTTTTTGCATTATAGCACAGTCAGCCTGTCGTGTCATCAGTGGGGTGCAATTTTCCCGGATCGATGCGCATGGACGACCCGCTCAGTTCGAAGCGGAAGGAGCCGGCGATGAGCCGGTCCATAATGGCATCGGCGATGGTCTTGTCGGCAAACGTGCCATACCACATGCTGACCGGAAGCTGTGCCGAGATTGCGATTGCCTTCTTCAGCGCCCGCCGTTCATCCACGACTTCATATAAGTCCAGGCATGCCAGAGGCTGCAATGTTTCAAGGCCGAAATCGTCCAAGACCAGAAGATCAGGCTTCTTCAAATTGCCGATCAGCTTTTCGTAGCTGCCGTCGCTGCGTCCGACAGACAGGTTCAGGAGTAGCCTATTCATTTTGTAGCATCGGACGGTCATACCCGCCCGGCAGGCCTCCCGCCCGAATGCGCTGACCAGGTAGGTCTTTCCCGTGCCGGTAGGACCGGTAACCAACAGGTTCCGCCCGTCGCGTATCCATTGTAGGTCGGAAAGTCGTGCCACCTGATTCTTATCCAGCTTTCGCTCCGGCCTGTAGGAAAGGTCGGAAAGGGTCGCCGCCGGGTCGCGGAGATTGGCTGTGTGAAGCAGCCTTTTCAGCCGGGCGTTCTGTCGAGACAGCCATTGTGCGTCTACGATCATGGCTAGGCGTTCTTCGAAGCTCAGCTCATTCATCGCGCCGGTCTCGAGCTGACGGCGGTATTCAGTGACCATGGCCGCCTGCTTCATGGCTTGAAGCTTTTCCAGAGTTTGATTGATCATTTTCTCACCCCCTTTCACTGCCACACGTTGCCGCGCAGATTTTCATGTTCGGGGGTTGGCTTTGCCGGGGGAGCGCCTGCGGTATCTCGGCCGTTTTTCAGGATGTTTCGGATGGTGGTATAATTGGCGGCGTGCATATCGAGCGCCAGGGTACAGGCTGCTTCGAGGCGTTCATTCCCGTAAGTCTGACTCATCTGGAGGATGCCCATACAAGAACGATATGCCTGTTCTTCGGCGGCTTGCTGCTTCAGAAGCTTGTCTATGATGGCGGTGGTGCTTCCTCCGATCTTCTTGGCCCAGTCGGAATATCTGCGGCCATTGAGCCCGTTGAACTTGGCTCGATGCCGGTGGTTTGGCGGCATGTGCTCAAG
>JAAZEI010000251.1 GCA_012512355.1 Clostridiales bacterium
GAATCTGGCCGGAGGGGCCCTGCCAGTCCATCGGCGAGGCCGTCATTGGGCTGCCGCGTCAGGAGCCCTCTCCCTTTGCATCGGCAGCTTACCCGCGGCACCGCACCTCTGTGAAAAATATACCTGTCTATTTTTACCATATACCGCATCCTGCTGTCAAGATGCAGCTGCCGATTATTTGCGGACTTCCCGCATAAGACGCCGGCAAAAAACACAAACCTCAGGGCTGGTTTTATGATATAATCAGTTCAACATAAGGGGGTGGTCCTACAATGGCTGATATACCGCAGCACAGGCTGGGGGATGTTGAGCGCAAAGTGCTCACCTTGCATAGCCTCAAGGCGCTGGGTGAGTGCGGCAATTTACAGCTGATTTCTTTCGTGACCCAGACAGATATCATGAATTATTTTGATTTGCAGACTGCTCTGTTTGATTTGCGCGATGCCGGCCAGGTCGTCAGAACGCCGCAGACGGCAGACGATTTATATGACATCACGCAGGCTGGGGAAGAAGCGCTTTTGCTGTTCTCCTCGCGTGTTCCCCAAAGCCTCATAGACAAGGTGGATGAACTGGCCCCGGTGTTCAAAGAGAAGTTTCACCGGCAAAGAGAGATGTCCGCGCGCATCGTGCACGATGGGAAGAACGAGTACCATGTCTCCATGCAAATCAACGACCAGAAGATGCCCCTCATCAGCATTGATTTGAGCCTGCCCACGGCAGAGCTTGCCGCCAATTTCCGCGACCGCTGGGAGATTCATGGCCAGGAGATTTACGAGTTTATCATCGGGCGCCTGGCAGGGGGTTTTGAGGCATGAGCTGCTTTGCCATCATCGCGGCCGGCGGCACCGGCACCCGCATGGGGGGAGATAAGGTTAAGACCTTGCAGGAACTGGCCGGCGAGGCAGTTGTCTGTCATAGTGTGAGAAAGTTTTCGAAGTTTTGTGACGGCATTATTTTGGTGACGAAGCCTGAAGACAAAGAAATCTTTGAACAGGCGCTGGAGGGAAGCAAACTAAGTGTAACAGCTTTTGCTAAAGCCGGGGCGCAGCGGCGCGACAGTGTGCACAATGCCCTGCAGCTCTTGCCGCCTGAATGTGACATCGTTTTGGTGCATGACGCGGCGCGTCCGCTTGTCAGCGAAGGGCTGATAAAACAGGTCATCCAGGCCGCGAAGTGCTTTGGCTCTGCCGTGCCTGCCCTGCCGCTGCTTGATACGGTCAAACTCATCAACGACCAGGGCCAGAGCGTGCAGACGCTGGAGAGGCACAGGCTGCGCAGCGTGCAGACGCCGCAGGGCTTTGAGCGCAGTCTGCTGGATCTGGCTTATCATGAAGTAAAGGGCCCGGTCACCGATGATGCCTCCCTGGTGGAGGCGCTGGGAGTGCCGGTGCATTTGGTGCCCGGTGAGCGGGATAATATGAAGCTGACTTTGCCCGGCGACCTGGAAAGGGCACAGGAGATGATGAGGGGTATGCAGGATATTCGGGTAGGGCTGGGCTATGATGTGCACCGGCTGGCAGAGGGCCGCTCGCTCATCCTATTTGGGGTAAATATACCCTATGAGCTTGGGCTGCTGGGGCACAGCGACGCGGATGTCGCCGCCCATGCCCTGACCGATGCACTCCTGGGCGCCTGTGCTTTGGGCGACATCGGCAGCCATTTCCCTGATACCCAGGCTCAGTTCAAGGGTGCCGATTCGATGGAGCTTTTGCGAGAAAGCATTAATATTTTGGAAGAGGCAGGCTATGCTCCCCGGCAGGTGGATATCACCATCGTGGCACAGCAGCCGAAGCTGGCCGGTTATATTCCGCGGATGAGAGAAAACCTGGCTGATATCTTGAAGCTGCCGCTTGACCGTATTTCGGTCAAAGCGACCACGACAGAAAAGCTGGGTTTTGAAGGCAGGGGTGAGGGCATCTCCGCACAGGCCGTTGCCACCGTCAGCCGAATTTGAACCTGTTTGTGTTTTACTGCTTTATTTTGGAGCATCATGGATAGTCAATATATAAAACTTCTCAATACACCTGCCTCAGGTCAAATAAGGATACTTATGTTGTACTTATTATATTCTCTTTTTTTCTCTGTTTGCTGTCTTAAGCTATGCTATACTAATCAAAATGTCAGCAGGCGATAAAAAGACCTGTCTGTTTGATATAAAACTGGATGATCAACTTGAACGCCCTTGAATATTTCATTCAGACGACAGTCAATATATACAAAAAAGGAAACCTCAATATTTCCTTCTATAACAACTTCACAGAGCAGGTGGCTGGAC
>JAAZEI010000252.1 GCA_012512355.1 Clostridiales bacterium
GGATATACAGCCCGGCCCGCTCGCGGTAGCCCATGCCGGCGGTGCTCATGCGCGCGGCCACAAAGGCTTTGGGCAGGGGCGCTGGGTCAGGCGCGGGGCTGGGGGGCAGGGTCTGCGCGGGGCTGCCCGCGGCGCCCTGGGCATCGCTGTCTGGCACGCCGGCCGTGGCATCAGGTAGGCACTTGGGCGCTGCCTGGCTTGTCTGTGCCGGCAGGTTGCCGGGGGCCTGGTGCGCGGTCGCGGGGGCTTGCGGCGCCTCCATTGTTTGGGTGGCTGCCGCCTGGTCCTTCAATTCAGGTGCTTCAGTTGCTTCCGGTGCTTCCGGGACGGTCTCCGCTGATTTTCGGGTCTCTGGTTTGCGGTTATCCTGTTGGTGTTCATCCTGTTGGTTTTTCATCTTTCCTCCATTTTCATCTGTGTTTGATTGGTCTGGTCTTGGGGCAGTTGGCGCCGCAGGCTGATGGTCAGCTCATCCGCGTCCACCGGGGGCAGGCCGTTTTTCGCCATCCACTCTGCCGCCAGCCGGGCCCGCTCACGCAGCCCCACGGTAAACCACCGCTCTTTGAGGCGGGTCTTCTGGTCCAGGCAAAATAGCTTGTAGCGGATGGCCACCCCGGAGATATTGCCGGCAAAGCGCTCATCGGCAAAGTCCGGCGTCATCGAGAATTTGTGGATATCCGCCGCCAGCGCCAGCCGCAGCACATCGATATCCTTCTCGGCGGGGTTTTTCACCAGCCACTCGGCCTTGGCATCGCTGTCGGGCAGGCTGAGGGTACGGTCCTGGCGCAGCTTGCGAATGCCTGCGCGGTGGTCGGTGGGGTTTTCCCGGGTACCGATGCCAATCACCCCCGTGAGCACCAGCAGCGCGTCGGCAAACTGCGCGCGGTCGTTCACCCGGTCCGAGCCCAGCAGGTCGTAGGCATCAATCAGGGGCATCACCTCCTCAAAGTCGCTGTGCGCCTCCTCATTGTTGAGGTACTCCACCATCGGCACATGGGAGAATGGCTGCGCGATCTCCTGCACCTGCCCCGCCGGCTCAAAGCCCCCTGTCAGCCGCCAGTTGAGGCACCTGCCCGGCAGGTAGACGGTGGCATTGCCGCCCTTGGTCTCCCCCAGGGCATCGCGCTCCAGGGACATCAGCACGCCCATCAGGGGCTTGTGCTCCACCGTGTCGTCGTAGACAACAAAGGCGCTGCGCGGGTCCAGGCAGGCCACCTTCATATGCCCCGCCGCCGATTGGTAGGTCAGTGACACCGCCCGGCCAAAGCTGGCCTGCGCCATCGCCAGCTGGGTATCCGCCTGCTCAGCGCCCGCCCTGGCATACAGCGCGCACAGGGCCTTCACGCCCTCGGGCCGCTCATCATCCTGGTAGTGCACCGGCTGGCTTAGCAGATAGCCCGCCGATACCTGGCTGATGTACCTGGCAAATCCGTGGCTCATCCGCGTGTTGGGCAGCCCCTCGGGCCGCTCGCGCACCATGATGTCGCTCTTGCCCTGCCGGTACCTGGCCAGCCGCTCCAGCCGGTACTGCCCCTGCTGAAACTCCCGCATGGCCCCCGTCAGCAGCTTCTCTATCCCGGCCTCCCCCAGCCACTTGCGGTCTCTTGTAATCATCATTTCACCTCCTTTCCAAACAATGAGAACATCTGTTCTGTTGTTCACTCTCAGACTAACAGACAGGGGGGTGTGACATCAAGTGACATTCACTGACATAGGCTGACAAGATTTGGGGAAGATTTATGGGCAGATAAAAAAAGCAGGGAGAGATGTCTCTGCCTGCTGGTGGGTGATGGGGCTGGGATTATATGTGATTTGAATCAATGACGGCGTTTGTGAAGTGTTCGTGTGTTGATAGATATGAGGACACCGCTCATTTCATGATCAGATGATATTCATCTCGACATTTTCGTCCATGCCAACCCGACCTTTTCGTGACTTTCAACCCGACCTTTTCGCTTGTTTCAATCGCTGGTTTTCATGATTCCGCTTACCCAGTACCCTTCCCCAGGCGGCACTATGTTTACAGCCGGATGCGAATTGACAGAAAACATCATCATTCCCCCTCCACCCCATCACCCCATGTATGCTATAATTCAACATATCAAAAAGGCGGTGTTTAAATATATGGAGTATGAATTATATGATTTGGCTTTTTCCTTCAAAAAGTCCAAGCTATGGAAAAAACTTTGGGATTCCCAACTGTTCGCCGTGGCGCACGCCGATGGCAGCATTGGCTATTGCTGCGTGATGGGGCGCGCGGGCCGGCACCTGGCCCTGGCGGTCTATCCCGGCAAAAAGGGGCTTGCGACCTACCGCCTGATGGGCAGCGGTAACCGGGAGAACTTGACCTCCTTTGAGATGAGGGAGATGGCCATGGCGCAGGATTGCCTGATGCTCTCCTTCCAGGATAAAGCCGAATTATCAGAGGAAGAGCAGGATGACCTGGCCGCTTATTGCGAAGACCGCGGCGTCGCCCTGCGCGGGCAAAGGGCCTGCCCGCAGTTTGAGCGCTTTCGCCCCATGCATCATCCCTGGTCCCTGGATGACGAGGAGGATATCCCGCACTTAAAAGAGGCCCTGCAGGCCGCCCGGGAGGTCAGCCGCGCGCTTGACACCGGGGATGCCCAGGCCCTGGGCTTCACCGATGGCCCGCCCTATGATCGGGACATCCCCCTGCTAAAATTGCAAAAGAATCAATATGTCTGGCATCGCCATCCCCTGCCGCCGCCTGATTTGGTGGAATATCCTTCCATCAAGCTGAAGGATAACCTGGCGCTGGCCCGCCTTAAAAAGGTGAAAGAAAAGGCCGGCGAATGGTCGGCCCAGGTCTTCATGCATACCCAGGCGATGACCCAGGAGACACAGGACGGCGACATGGCCAGGCGGCCTAACAAAGCGCCCGTCTACCCCCTGATGCTGATGGTGGTGGACAATCAAAGCGGCATGGTGCTCAGCCTGCAAATGTCCCCCAAAGCCGAGGACTACCCGGCAGCCTTCACCCCCAGCCTGGTGGATCTGATCACCAAAGCGGGCAAACCCACAGCCATCCTGGTGAAGGATGAGCGCACCTTCGCCCTGCTTGAATCTTTCTGCCAGCAGCTCAATATCCCCCTGGAAGGCCAGCATAGCATCGAGGCGCTGGACGAGGCGCTGGACGATTTTAACGAGCGCTTCAGCCCCGATGATGAGGATGATGACGGCCTCGGCTTGGAGGAGCAGATGCAGTACATGATCCAGGCGCTGGAGGGGCTGCCCTCGCTTCGCGAGCTGTCAGACGACCTGCTGACCTCTCTGCTGGAGATGCTGCCCGCGGGGCTGTTTTCAAAGGAATTGCAGGATAAGGTAAAGGCGGAGGCAAAGCGGCGGGGGATGTAGGGTACCCCCTTGATCTTGATGCGTATTCGCATAGAGCTAAAGCTAATTATTGACGAGGGTTTCATAAAGTCTTACTCTATATAAAAC
>JAAZEI010000253.1 GCA_012512355.1 Clostridiales bacterium
CCGCCGCTGGCGATAATCCAGAATATTTTTCTGGCGCCTATGGATGGCTTCATTATTTTAACCAATAAGGGTATAAGAAGGGCCATCACCAAACCATAACCGGCGTCTGACACCATCATGCCAAAGAAACAGGCAAAAAAGGGCATCATCACATTGGTGGGGTCAATGCTGTGATAGTCCGGCAAGGCAAAGCCGCTGACGACTGCCTCATATGGCGCTACCATCCCATTGTTTTTAAGCAATACAGGAGGCTCTTCACCTGGGAGAGGATCTGATATCACAGACTGCGCATCGGGAATTTCGGACTTGATGGCGGCTTGCATGGGCAGGGCAGCGCTGGCGGGAACCCACCCTTCCATATAGCTGGTACTTGCCGTATGGGCCATCATATCCTGTGTATCCTGGCGGGATTTGAGTGCGGTTAAAGCCTCAAAACTCACCCGCAGCTGCGGCAGGTGCTCTCCCAAATCAGACAAGGCCTGCTCTGTCTGCTGACTCTGAAGCTCAATGTTTTGGATTTCCTGCTGGATCTGCTCCAGCTGAGCTTTGGGGATGACATCACTTGGGGGCGGCAAGGCCTGTTCATAACTCAACTCATGAAGCGCTGCATTGAAATCAGCAGCGATGGCCTGATGCGCCCAGGAAACGAAATAAATATTTTCTCTGACTGCTCCCAGGTTTTGGATTTTTACCGCCTGACCTGACCAATCAGAGATAAGCTGTTCATAGTCTCGGCTTTTGATGTGCCCTGCAAACAGGCGCGTATTTTTTGTGCCGCGCAGACTGTCAGCAGGTATGTCAAGTTCAAGCCAGGGTTTGAGCTGCTCGGCCAGCACCTGCTGCCGGGTCAGCTGACCGCGCAAATCGCCGGCAGCGCGCTCCAGGGCTTCTGCTTCCTGCACCACGCCTAGTGCCTGTTGGTGGTCTGTTTGTTCCAGTGAACTGCGCCCAACTTCGGGCAGAGGCTTAAACATGGATTGTTTGACTTTATCATAACGCGTCAGCTTGCCAATGGCCCAGCGGATACGAGTCAGGATGTCCTCCGTCGCTATGTTGTCTTCAGTCCCTGAGCGCACCAGCAGCTCCTCAGGTTTTTCGATTCGATTAAAATGAATGCACTCAAAACGCTGTGCCAAATGAAGCAAGCGCTCGTGGTCTCTTCGCATCAGCAAAATACCGATGCGCTTCATATCAACGATGGCCATGTGTTACCTCATCCACAATCAGAGTGACTGCCTCATCAAGGCCCTGTTCGGCTTTTTTTGCCTCGGCTTGCGTCAGTTTGCGCCGCTCCTGCATGCGGTCTTCTAATTCTTTGGCTATGATGGCGCGTTTCTCTTCTATGAGATGCTGATACAGCGCTCTGTTTTCCACTGCCGCCTGTCTGGCCTGCTCCCTGACATTAGCTTCAGCATTTTTAACAGCTTCGCTGGCACTTTGTTCTGCTTGAGATATCGTCTGGGTGGCAAGCTTTTCTGCTTGCAGTATGCTGTTTAAAACTTCCAAAGCCATTTCATCACCTCGTTAAATAATGCACTAAATTATCATACCATAGGATAAGTTAAAAATTCAATAGATTCTATATTATAACACTTATCGCTTCAACTTCAAACTCATCAAGTGCTGATGGCCAGGATCATGCCTGTTTTAACATAAACAATTCTTTTCTATTTTTGGGCAGGTAGCGCATCAGCATCTTTGCGACAGTGCCGGTCAATGCCCCTGTCACAATCGCTACCCCAACGAGAATGGCCATATAGTATACCAATTGGTTCGTTTGCAGGATGAACATGGCCACCAGCACCTGCGCTATATTGTGCGTGACAGCCCCTGCAACCCCGGCGCCGATGGCGCTGACACCGCGTCCCAAATAGATCAGCGCGATCATGACCAAAAGACTGAGCACGCCGCCTGCAAGGCTATAGGGAAGCGCCATAAAACCCCCAAACATAAAAGCGCTTAGAAAAACTTTTACCAGCATCAATTGGATACTGATCCCAATTCCCAGCCAATAAAGAGATAAGAGAAGCACAGAGTTTGCCAGGCCAATCTTCATCCCCGGAACGCCGCCTACAGGAATAAGTGACTCTAAATAGCCCAGCACCATCATCACCGAAACAAACATCGCGGACAGGGCCAGGCGGCTTGTTTTACCGTTCATCATTTCCTCCTCACACCCAGCAGCAGGCGCAGCGTCAATCGCAAAATAAATAAGAAAGCCAAACATAAAATAGAATATAACAAAGGGGCCATGAGGGGATGAGCGGCATCATCCGGTGTATTTTCACCAAAGAATGCCTTGGTCTCATTTTCATCCAGCACTTCCAGCACCACTTCATTTGGCAGGCAGATAATCTGATGGTACAGAGCACGCAGGTCACGGTTTTGAATAGAAAGAGCACCCTGTTTAACACACAGCTGGTTGTCACAGGTTGAAAAAACCATCCTAACAATGCCGTCTTTTACTTCGGCTTCATTATGATACCCGCCTTCTCGCCGGATATTGATGTGGCTATCCCCGGCCAGAGAAATGGGTTCATAAATTCGATTGTTAACAGAAATACGTAGATATGACTGAGCAGGCCAGCGCTTTGAGTCCTCGCTCATCAGCGGCAGCGGCGTGATCGTCTGCTTGGAATTGGCGCCTTGTTCAATGATGGTGACTGCAATATCGTCTGCTTCCTGGGTTTTAGGCGCTTGTTTTGGCGACAGTATTCCAGAGCGATTTAAAATAAAAAGAGAAAGCGCCAGCAGCGCCGCGATGGTTATGATGGTCAAATCCTGCTTTTTCAAAAACAATTCTCCGCCGGTTTATTGTGATATGACCCGAACAAAGAAACCGTCACTCGCAAACAAATGCGCCAGACTGCTCCCATTGACTAGGGCAGTGACCCCCTCATCGGGGATGACGGTCGCTATTAAAGGCACCAGAAGCAGCAGCAGATAGATGAGCACCGCTCCTCTTGCCAGACCAAAAACACCGCCTGCCAGCCAATCCAGCTGTTTGAGGATGGGAAAATCCATCACATGCTTGATCATGCTGATGATCATGGAGAGGATGAGGTAGGCCGCTGCGAATACAAGAAGATAGCTGAGCACCTGCACGGAAGCGGCAACGATGGTATTGGATACATAGGCATTGACGCTGGTAGCGCCGCTGCCTCCAAAAACCTGTCCCAGCAAATTCTGTTCCAGCACTTTAGCCAAAGGTTCGGGCAGTTTGACAGAGCGCAGGATTGTATTGATGGTGTTCTGGCTGATGCCAATGACAGAGGAGGAAGCCAGGTCAAAATCACCTACCCTGGAAATCGAATCGGTATAAGTAGAAAGAAAGCTCGTGACCCCGGGGGAAGAAAAAAACACATTTGCCAATCTCGGGCCAAAAGCAAAAGCAGACATGATGGATAATAAAGCCGCTAAAAGGTTGGCTACAGTGTGGATAAACCCATGATAGAACCCATACAAAACACTGATGCCCACCACCACCAGTACCAGGATATCAACGATGTTCAAATAATTTCCTCCTATCAACAGGGACGAAGCCATTCATACAGTAATACAGTACTAGACAGGATGACCCTCAGCCATCACTGTATTGGCATTCTAAGGCAGCGTGACTGCCCACACATCATCCCCGCAGCTAACCAGGGCTACACCATTGGAAAGCAGCCCGATATAGCCGGTGATCGTTTGGGGAATGGTAGTCTGCAGCGCCGAAAAACGCTGCGCGGAAAGGTCGGCCCGGTAGAGAACATCGCCTGAAAAGGCAAAAATTGTATTCCCCCAGATGCCAGCGCCCACACAGGTATCCGGCAGCGTATACCGGCTGTCTTTTTTTGTACCTGACAGCACACGCAGCTCGGTGATGGCGCCTTCCTGCGAAGCCTGCATTTCCGGCGCAAACAGCATCGTGGCCTCCCCCGCGCCAGTAGAAGAGTCAATCAGCTTCCAGCCGTAGACAAGCTGCTTGGCAAAGGGATCCTGTGTGCCCCTTGAGTCAAATACTTTGATATCGCGCGTATTAACGACATAAAGCTTTTTCCCGGAGTATTCAACAGCATAGGTAATCTCTTCACCCAATTCAACTTCACCTGTATTCATGGCGCCCACACGGTACATGTTCATGACCGTCAATGGCGCTACGCCCAGCACATCAAGGGCTGTTGACCAAAGATATTCGCCTTTTTCAAAAAAACCTACATCAAGGATAATCTTATCCTCGTAGGCAAGCGTTTCACTGTCCACGCCAAGGCCATTGATATCTTTGACGATCAGGGTTGGGCTGACACTTTCCCCTATAATCGCGGCCACATATTGTGACCCTGCCCTGGCGAGCTGAATGTTATCGGCCAAACGGTCGTTGAAAGTTACCTGTCCGTTTCTATCCAGGATATGCAGGTGTGAGCCAACCCAGGCCACCACCAGACGGTCGGATACACTAAAACCCGCATTGGAACCAATGACATATTTCCAAAGCTCCGTGCCGTTGGAGTTCAGGCAAAACATGGTGGTCCCGTCATAATAAACCAGCCTGTCTCCCAGGGGCGTCACTTGCTGGGAAACAACGGGGCGCAGTTTCTTTGCGCTCAAGCGTCTGGTACTTCCGCCAAAAACGCCTCCCAGCATCAAAATCGCTATGATAGCGATTAATATTGCAAGAACAACAGCGATTAGCTTCACTTGACTGCGTTTTTCGCGACGGTAGCGCTCCATCATTCCTCCGATGGCAGAAAAATCTGCTTATTCATTATACGAGGCATGACACCCTGCGTCAAACCTTATCTCTGCACATTAAATCATCCAATATACTGCACCCCCTCAGTTGGTTTTATGCAACTTTGGGGGTGCGGATTATTGCGAGGTCTTGTTTTAGGGTAATTTATGCCTGACCATTACCTGAATGCCTATCGGCGCGTCGTTTGCGCTCAGCGCGCTGCTCAACATCTGTTTGCGGTTTGCCGTCGTTTTGCGAGGTAGCTGTCCTGTCAGCCGGCTTAGACGTCTGATCTGAAGAACTTGTTTGGGTTTCAGGTTTTGCTGCCTGAGTGGGCTCAACCGGCTTGTAAGCCGTTGTTCCTTGGCCATTTACAGGCGGCGGAACCTGGCCCGGCTGTGTCGGTCTGTAGGCTGTTGTGCCCTGGCCGCTCACGGGCGGCGGAGCCTGGCCCGGCTGCGTCGGTCTGTAGGCGGTTGTGCCCTGACTGTTTGCAGGTGGTGGAACCTGACCCGGCTGCGTTGGCCTGTAGGCTGTTGTGCCCTGGCCGCTCACGGGAGGAGGAACCTGGCCTGGCTGTGTTGGCCTGTAGGCGGTCGTGCCCTGGCCGCTCACGGGAGGCGGAACCTGGCCCGGCTGTGTCGGCCTGTAGGCGGTTGTGCCCTGGCCGCTTGCAGGCGGCGCATAAGGTGAGCTGGTTTGGCCGCCCGGTGGTATTTGTCCCGGCCTGAGGGGCTGCTGTCCAGGCCGTGCACCAGCCGGACGAGCGGAGGGGGGTTGACTGCTTGTCGTGGTGGGCCTTCCCTGCTGCTGGGCCGCTTGCTGTCTGCGCTGTGTTGCCCTTTGGGCTGCTTTGCGCTGGTTATCCTGATACATACGGTAGGCATAGTAGCCACCGCCGCCAAGGACACCGATGATGCCCACTGCAAGCCATCCTGTTGGGAAGCGTGAAGTTTTAGCGCTGGGCGCCTCAGTCCCCATGGGTTCAAACGTAGTCAGCGGGTCAATGGAGGGAGATGTTTCGACGATAAACTCCCCGCTTAGGGGTGGTATACTGGGCGAAAGAATAGCTTCAACTGGTGGAGTCGGTGTTGCGATGGGGTTGAAGGGTTCGTAGGAAGCCTGAATGTTGGGGTTTTTCCACACCACCTTGTTGTAGTCTTCCAGCGGCGTGATATTGGTTGTTCCTCCTGAGGGTGCTGACGGCTGATTGTTGCTGCTTTGGAAATCATTGCTGCTGAGATATTGCTGCAATTCTCCCAATTTTAACACAGAAAGGTACCTTCCCATCACATAGCCTTCCGTACCGTTTTGGTTGATGCGGTACCACTGGCTGCCATCCTTGGCAGTCAGCGTATCAACGACCAAGGCAAAGGCATTTCTATCCATGAATTTGAGTGTGGATGAGCTGGTGCTCGTCTCCTTGCGCAGACGAACCTTGTCAGCGTTGATAAAACCATAGCTGCTGAGGCTGTCTGTTGACAAAGGCGGCAAGGTAGCTTTCGGAGGCGGCGGTGTCTGTTTCAGGCTTTCAAGATATGCCTGTGTTTCCTGGGGCGTCAGCATGCGCAGCTGATCCCCTCGGATAAAGCCATACAGACCATTATGCTGCACCAGGTGCCAGCTGACACCCTGGACATACTCCTGGGAAGTGACCATGACAATGGTGTCCCCCGCGAGTACACGGCTTATTTTGGCATTTGTATCGGAATATTCGCGCATCAGCACATCGCGGCCCAGCGTAATCGCGTAACCGCTCACCCTTTCAGGCACCCTTGTGGGGACAGCTGTGGGAGGCTGAGCAGACTGCAGATAGCTTTCAGCCTCTGTGGGGCTGATGCGGCGGATGGCGCTTTCAGGCACAAACCCTGATTGATTGGAGCCGTTGAGAACATCGACATGATGCCAGGTCTCCCCTGCGGGAACATAGGTTTGAGCCAGGGCATGCAATAGGGTGTTCACCGGCAAGGTAGCCAGAATGCTTTCGTCCTGCGTATTGGCGCCCGTGCGCAGCGCTGCCTGCTTTGTCGTGAGCGCATAGCCAAGATAAGGCTGCGGTACCGGACTGGATGTAACCACGACAGGTGTCTGGGTGGGGGCTAATGTAGGTGTTTGGCTTATTACAGGGCTTGGCGTTGGGCTGGCTTGCTCAGGATCAGGGGTGGGTGTGAGCTTTGGAGGTACTGGGGAGGCCAGTCCGGCCTGGTATTGATCACTCTGCTGCTGATCAAACAGTGTAATGAATTCAGCTTTTATAAAACCTGGTTTGCCCGACACCATGAGGTCGTACCAGAGCTCGTTGCCTGTCCCCACAATCTCCTGGGCATAAACCCACAGCTTTACGCCCTTATCAAGACGCGAAATGATGTTGTTGGAAACTTTATCATTTGGGTCTTTGCGGAACCCCAGCTGGCCCACATTTGTTTCTCCCCAGCGCCCAATGAGCATCCCTTCGGGCTGGGCGGTGGGCGTAGGCGCCTGGGTTGCAGGGCCGGGTGTCCATCCAAAATGCTGATTAACTTCTTCCTGTGTCATTTGGACGGTGACGGATTTTTTAATAAAAGCCTCATTGTCACTGATCTGCAGGAGATACCATTCCTCTTTTTGTTCGTTGAGTGTCATCCCCATCACCCGTCCAACGTCTGCAGCGTTCACAGTGCCTAAGATGTTGGAGGAGTCGATTTTTGGTGAAGACCTGATGTTGATACCGTCCTTATGCGGGTGTACATAGACATTCTCAAGCGGAATAATCTCATAGGTCGTTTCAATGGGTGCGGGGGTCTCCTGGGACGTAACCTGCCGGTAAATAAACGCAATTTGGTTTGGTTCAACCTGGCCGTCTTCACTGACCAAAACCTGCTTTTGCTCAGCGCTGAGAGGCTCATAACCAGGCAAGAGGTTGAGCGGATTGGGGCTGATATTGTTAAACCCAGCCTGCGTTAATATAAGTTCCTGCGCATCAGCTACCTGCTGCCCTGCCTCATCTTGATACACCACCCTTAACCTGGCAGAAATATCCTGTATTTTTGCCGTGAAAAGAAAGACGATTTGCGAGGGGCTCAAATTGCCGGCGCTGTCAATGGTTGCAATCTTTTGTTCTTCATCATTGAGCTCATATTGTTCCTGGTTTATCAGGCTCAAGTCCACCGTGATGAGGGTTTCTTCCCCCTCTACGGTTTTTGCTTTGTCTTCATAAAGAACGTTTCCATTTTGGTCTTTATAATAAACATTGATAAAATCTACCTTGGGAGCCGGCGCGGCAGTAGGCTCTGAAACAGCCGGCGTCTCTTGCGGAATTTGCTGGTAGGTGAAAATGACATTGTTTGGTTCTGCGCCCTGCATTGTCACCTGCACATACTGTATGCCCTCGCCTGCAATGACATATCCTGCGATGTCATCCGCTGTGACGGCATTGGTTCCGTCATTGACTGTTTGCACGCGATCAGGGGCAATGGGATTCCCCTGCTCATCGACAAACCGCACCAGGATATCAACCGAAGGAGCCAATACGGAGCGGTATATGAAAGTTATTTCCGCCGGATTTGCGCCCTGCGCATCTACGGTGACGTATTGAGGTGTATCTTCAGCTAAAATATAACCCGGCTCCAAGTCGTAGGGCTGGGCTGGGACCTCATGCATTCCCGCCTGGTAGCTAATCTGCTGGGAACTGGCAACCTGGTCCCCCTCTTGGTTAACATAGCGAATGTTTAGCACAGCGTCGGGAATGACCGGCGCGCTGTAAGCAAAGTAAAGTTCGCTGGGATTGGCGCCGTTTTGATCAACTGTGACACTCTTTGATGATTCATCGCTGAGAGTATAACCGGGCTGAAGGTCATCAGGCGATGCTTCGATGGTGAAACTGCCGGCCTCCTCATACAGCCTCTGCTGGGGCGAGGCGACCTGCTCGCTATTTGGGCCAACATAATAAACAGTGACAGTCGCGGAAATTACCGGCGCGCTGTAGCTAAAATATAGCTCGCTGGGATTGGCGCCGCTTTGATCAACTGTGACGCTCTTTGATGATTCATCGTTCAGGGTATAGCCG
>JAAZEI010000032.1 GCA_012512355.1 Clostridiales bacterium
CGTTTTTCCAGTCAGTGCAGCCACTGGCTTGGGCTTTGATGATTTGCTCAACAGGGTGATACAAATGCTTGATACCCTCCCCCTGCAGGAGCGCTATGAAGAAAGCCCGGCTGAGGTGGAACAGCATATCACAGGCTATACGGTGCGCAAAGAAGAGGATACTTATATTGTGGAAGGCCACTCGATTGCAAGCCTGATTGCTTCTGTCAACTTTGAAGATCATGAGAGCATGATCTGGTTTCATGCGACGCTTCAAAAAAGCGGCATCATCACCGCCCTGCGTGAAGCCGGAGCGACAGAAGGTGACGGTGTGCGGATGAATGATATGGAGTTTGATTTCATCGATTAAACCATTCTGTATGGGCAGCCACGCAAACTGAGACAGGAAAATTGATGTTCAGTGAGTTGTGTATGATATAATACTGTATGCATTACCCAAGTGATATATACCCGCCGACATAGGTATAGGCGGAAATGGTTCATCGCTATGTATGGGGATACAAATGAAAGGAAAAAGGTAAATGGAATTAAGCGCTAAACAAAGAGCTGTGCTGCGCAGCATGGCCAACGGCCTTACTCCTGTGCTGTATATAGGCAAGGAAGGCATTTCCGATGCCACAATCAAGGAGACCTATGATGTGCTGCAGTCACGCGAACTCATCAAGGGCGCTGTGCTGCAAAATTCTCCGATTCAGGCGAAGGAAGTGGTGCGTGTGCTCTGTGAAAGAACAGGCGCGTCACCCGTCCAGGTGATCGGAAGTAAGTTTGTGCTCTATCGTAAAAATGATAAAGACCCCAAAATAGAGTTTTAAGGCAGACTATACAGCAAATTTTAATAGAGAATTACTTAAATGCAGCATAAAAGCTGCAACCCGATAGTTAGTGGCAACTACCATATATGGTAGTTGCTTTTGTATTTATTACCTATATGATGTGGTATTTGCCTTGACAGCTTGAGACGGGATGGTATAATAATACTCCGCATAAGAAAAATGATCTTGTCAGATATACTTTAGGAGGAACAGTTTCATGATTACCAGCATTAAAAAACGCGATGGCCGCATGGTGCCTTTTGACACTGAAAAAATAGATCAGGCCATTGTCCGCGCCTTTGCCGCCTCAGGCAGCCAGAAGGGGAAAGACACTGCAAGGGAACTGACCTGCCTGATTATAGAAGAGCTCGAAAAAAACGAAAGCATCTCAGCAGCCCCAGGTGTTGAGGAGGTACAGGACACGGTTGAGCGTGTGCTGATAGAAAAAGGTTTTGTGCGCACTGCAAAGTGTTATATCCTTTATCGCGCTGAGCGCAGCCGTGTGAGGGAGATGAACACCCGCCTGATGAAGACCTATGAGGATATCACCTTTAAGTCAGCGAGTGATTCTGACATGAAGCGTGAGAATGCCAACATCGACGGAGATAGCGCCATGGGCTCCATGCTGAAATTTGGCTCGGAGGGCGCCAAGCAGTTTAACGAAATGTATGTCATCAACCCCAAGCATACGCAGGCTCATCAGCAAGGGGATATTCATATCCATGACTTGGATTTTTTGACACTGACTACCACCTGCTGCCAGATTGACCTGCAGAAATTGTTTAAAAATGGATTCTCTACCGGCCATGGCGTACTGCGCGAACCCATGGATATTTCCAGTTACTCAGCGCTGTGCTGCATCGCCATTCAGGCCAACCAAAATGATCAGCATGGCGGACAGAGCATCGTCAGTTTCGATTATGGTCTGGCGCCGGGGGTGAGAAAAACTTATCAAAAACGTTACCGTGACAACACAGCCCGTTTATTGGAGGCTGAATATGACCTCAGTGATGCCGGGGAAAAGGTCGCCCAGATGCTTAAAGCGGTTGAAGCAGAGACTGGTCTGGTACCTGAAATGGCAGCAAGTGAACTTTTTTCGCAGGCCATGACGGCACAGATGATGAACTTCATGCAAAAGGAGAAGGCAGAAAAACTACTGCAGTATGCCCGTAAATTTTCAGACAAGGAAATCGTCAAGGCTACTTATCAGGCGATGGAAGCCCTCATCCACAACCTCAACACCATGAACAGCCGTGCAGGGGCACAGGTTCCTTTTTCGTCCATTAACTACGGCACAGACACTTCGCCTGAAGGCCGTTTGGTGATGGAGCAGCTTTTGCTGGCAACTGAGGCCGGGTTGGGACGCGGGGAGACACCCATCTTCCCCATCCAGATATTCAGGGTGAAAGAAGGGGTCAATTCAAGCCCAGGCGACCCCAATTACGATCTGTTCAAGCTGGCAATTCGCTGTTCGGCCAAAAGACTATTTCCCAACTTTTCCTTTTTGGACGCGCCTTATAACCTCCGCTACTATCGGCCTGGCCAACCTGAAACTGAAGTCAGCTATATGGGCTGCCGCACCCGAGTGATGGCCAATGCGCACGATACCCAGCGTGAGCTGGCGCCGGGAAGAGGCAACTTATCCTTCACCTCCATCAATTTGCCGCGCATTGCCATCGAAGCCAGGGGCGACGCGGGCTGGTTTTTTGAGGAGCTGGAGAACAAGCTGGATTTGGTTTTTGTCCAGCTCAATGAACGATTTGAAATCATTGCTGCCAAAAAAGTGTATAATTTTCCTTTTCTCATGGGTCAGCATGTATGGATTGACAGCGATACTTTAGGCTGGGAGGATGAGGTTCGCGAAGTCCTCAAGCATGGTACCCTGAGCGTTGGGTTCATTGGCCTGGCGGAAGCTTTGGTTGCGCTTCGCGGAACGCACCACGGCGCCAGCCCGGAAAGCCAAAACCTTGGGCTTGAGATTATTGCATTTATGCGCGATTATCTCGATAGAAAAACTGAAGAAACCAAAATGAATTGTACTTTGATCGGCACCCCGGCAGAGGGTCTCTCCGGCCGCTTCGTGCGGCTGGACCAAGAGCGTTATGGTGAGATAGCGGGGGTCACCGACCGCGAATACTACACCAATTCCTTTCATGTGCCGGTTTACTATCCCATCAGCGCCTTTGACAAAATAAGCGTTGAAGCGCCATATCATGCACTGACCAATGCGGGTCATATTACCTATGTGGAGATGGATGGTAACCCCAGCCAGAACCTTGAAGCCTTTGAAAAGATTGTGCGTCACATGCAAAACACCGGTGTCGGCTATGGGTCTATTAACCATCCCATCGATCGGGATCCTGTTTGTGGCTATAATGGCATCATCGGGGACAATTGTCCCCAGTGCAGAAGGCGTGAGGAGGATCATAAGTTCGAGCGTATCCGCAGAATTACAGGGTATCTGGTGGGTACGCTTGACAGGTTTAACAACAGCAAGCGCTCAGAAGAGCACGATCGGATAAAACACAAGATTTAAAGAGGGTATAACATGCGGTTTCAGCTTTCGGGTATGGTGAATGACAGCATTGTAGATGGACCTGGTTTGCGGCTTGCAGTTTTTATGCAGGGCTGTCCCTATCGCTGCCCCGGCTGTCATAACCCGCAGACGCATGATGTATCAGGTGGCCAGACAGCTGATACGCAGGATGTTCTGGCGAAGCTCAAAAGCAACCCATTGCTGGATGGCCTGACCCTGTCAGGAGGTGAGCCCCTTGTGCAGCCCCAAGCCGCTGCCGTCATGGCAGAACAAGCAAGAGGGCTGGGGCTCAATGTCTGGTGCTACACAGGAAGCACTTTTGAAGAAATTATAAAAAAGAAAGACGAAGCGGTAAACAGGCTGCTTTCTCTGCTCAGCGTTCTGGTGGATGGTCCCTTTATCGAAGCCCAAAAATCATTGGATGTGGCCTGGCGGGGCAGCTCTAACCAAAGGCTGATTGATGTGCCCGCTTCGCTAAAACAGGGGAAAACTGTGCTATGGCAGCCTGAATCACGCTAATGGAAGTATTATCAGTTTAAAACAGCCCCGTCGCGAGAGACGGAGCTGTTTTAGATTAATAATTCAGGAAGCCAGGGGATTCAGACATCTTCTATATCTATGCCATCATCCGCCTGCATTTGGTCGCCGCTGACAAGAGCAAACAAGTCTTTGGCTTGATCATAGATTCCAAATGGTACGTAAAAACTGTATTGTTCCATCATGCTGCCAATCCAAACACTCATGCCCGCCCCCAGGCGGCCTTCTTTAAGAAAGGGTATTTTCTCATCCAGCAGTACGCCTTCAAGCATGGCTGCTGAAAACCCGCTGAGCTGCGCCAAAAAAACAGGGTCGTTGCTTTGGGGGGTCCGCAGATACTTTGTTTTATGTGTTTCACAGGTGCTTTCGCAAAGCGTCCTGCAGTTTTCGCAATATTGCATATGATGCTCCTTCTTGGCTGTCGATTTGATGGTTACCCCATCTTTTATATCGTTTCTTTGTTTCCTAGATATGCGCAAGTGGGGGAACGGTCCAGAGATTTCCGGCTCTTTGGGGTCGTTTTTTTCGCTGTTTTGAAAAGAGCTTGTTTTTGGGAATCATCTTTTAAATGTTGATGACTTTGGTACAGCCTGAGGCATGATAGCATTGAGCGCTAAAGCGCCTATCGTATTGCCAAGGATGACCATTAGCATAAACATCAGGCTTTTAGCTTCTAAGGCCAGTCCCCAGCGCCAGGCGGCAGCCAGATAAAACATATCCGCTACGCAGTGTTCAAAGCCCGACAGGATAAAAGCCGGCACACCCAGCAATAGGCCCAGATAACGACCCAGCGGGTCATCGAAGCGGCGAAATATGTCAACAGCCAAAAAAACCAGCGCGCCGCAGAAAAATCCGCGGATAAAGCTTTCTTGTGCAGGCTGGACAATCTTTTTACTGACAATCGCCAGCACATCCATGCCTGAAGCCGTGGGAAGGAACAAGAGACCGACAATGGCTGCCCCCAGGAAGTTGCCCACCAGCATCATCATCAGCCGGGTTGCTGTATCGCCTCCTGCCCTTCCCAGGTAGGCAATGCGTCCGGTATAGAGCGGCAAACCATATTGGCAAACAGCATATAAGCCAACAATAAACAAAAAGGCCCCCAGGTATCGGCTTTCTACCGAGAGATAAGCATAAGACCCCAGAGCAATGGAGGCTCCCGCGGCCATACTGTTGAGAAAAAAGTTCATCCAATACCCTCTGACTCTCTTTATTGGCGCTCATTGTGCTGTGTTTATCATACCACAGCATAAAGTTGATGACAATAAGCCATTGGCATGCTACCATAAAGACAAAGAGAATTACTTTTAGGAGGATACAAGAATGGATAAACGTGAAGTATTTGCGCATGTTGATCATACGCTTTTGAAGCCGACCGCTACCTGGGAGGAGATCAAGCTTATTTGTGAGGAAGGCCTGACTTATGAAATGGCCAGCGTCTGCATACCTCCGAGTTTTGTCAAGCGGGCAAAGGAGCACTTTCCCGCTCTCAATGTCTGTACGGTGATTGGCTTTCCTCTGGGCTACAGCACCAAAGAGGTTAAACTTTTCGAAGCCTCGCATGCCTTGCAGGAAGGGGCAGGTGAGATTGATATGGTGGTCAACCTGGGTGATGTTAAAGAAGGCAATTTTGGCAAAATCACTAAGGAGATTGCCGCACTCAAGGACGCGGCCGGCGACAGGGTGCTCAAGGTCATTATAGAGACTTGTTATTTAAGTGAGGACGAGAAAATCGCGCTGTGCAAATGCGTAACCGATGGCGGAGCAGACTACATCAAAACGTCCACTGGCTTTGGTACCGGCGGCGCTTCGATGGAAGATATCCAGCTGCTTAAACAGCATATCGGCGCTGGCGTTAAAATCAAAGCATCCGGCGGCATCCGCACGGCTGAAGATATGCTGGCTTACTTAGAGGCAGGTGTATCCCGTATAGGTGCCAGTGCTGCAGTAAAGGCTTTTGCAAACAAGGGTGAAGAAAATCAGGACAAGAACAGCGGATATTGAGGCCAGACTCTAAGACGACTTGTGGAGGATGTGAAATTGAAAAAACTGACTATTTTCCTGGCATTGATTATGGTATTTGGGTTGTTACCTCTATCTGCGCCAGCGCAGGCTGCGCCGCCGGTGCGTGTCTGGGGGCTGATCGGCCCCACCGGCATGAGCCTGGCCCCGCTGATGGCTGAGCAGGATCCCGCATATGAGTACCAGCTGGCTGCTGCCCCCGAAGAGCTGGTGGGCACAGTGGTATCGGGCAATTACGACATCGCTGCTCTGCCGACCAATCTGGCCGCAGTTCTTTACCAAAAAACCAAGGGACAATTACAGATGTTGGCCATCAACACGCTGGGCGTATTGTATGTGCTTGAAAAGGGAGAGAGCCTCCAGTCACTTGAGGATTTGAGCGGCAAGACACTGACACTTTCAGGGCAGGGCGCTGTGCCCGAATATGTTATTAACTTTGTTTTGAAGGCCAGCGGCATCGTTGACGCAAAGCTTGACTACAAATCAGAGCACAATGAAGTATCCACTCTCGCTGCCAGCGGCCTGGCCAACATAGTGATGCTGCCCCAGCCCATGGTGACGGCTCTGATGCTCAAAGACCCGAGTTTTCGTATCGCGCTGGATATAACCCAGGAGTTTTCCAAAGCAGCCGAGCTATCTGGTCTTGGCGATGCCATCCTCTCCATGGGCTGTCTGGTTGTCAGAAGCGAGTTTGCCAAAGAGCAGCCTGAAGCATTGGCTCGTTTTATGGAGCTTTATGAAGCATCAGTCGATTATGTCAATGAGCAGCCTGAGCTTGCTGCCCGAGACATTGTAGCTGCAGGCATCCTGCCCAGCGAAGTTATAGCAGAAAAAGCCATCCCCTTGAGCAACATTGTTTATATTGCAGGTGATGAGATGAAACCTCTATTGGATCCCTTCTTCGAGATATTGTTCAAAGCCAACCCGGCTTCTGTCGGAGGCGCTTTGCCTGATGATCATTTTTATTATCGCGCAGAGTAAACAGCAGATAGATAGCAAAAGCGTACCGAGTCATCACCCGGTACGCTTTTGCTTTGGAAGGCTGAACAAATTATAAAACAAGGCCTCCATCGACTCCCAGTACCTGTCCTGTGATGAAAGAAGCCTTTTCGCTTGTTAAAAAGAGCGCAGCATCCCGGATATCATCTGCCCTTCCCAATCGCTGCAGGGGGGTGGACGTGCGTAGAGTTTCTTTATCCTCCGGGGAGAAGACACTCATCATGCCGGTATCAATGGCGCCCGGCGTCAGGCAATTGACCCGAATGCCGCTGGGCCCATATTCGCAGGCGAGGGATCTGGCAAGGCCGATCAAACCTGCCTTTGAGGCGGCATAGGCAGCCTCGCAGCTGGCGCCTTGCAAACCCTGGATGGAGGAGATAAACAGGATGCTGCCGCAATGCTGCTTGCTCATGAGCAGGAGAGCTTGTTTTGATAGAAGGAAGGCGCTGCGCAGGTTGAGTGCCATGAGTTCATCATAGCTGCAAGTCGGCATATCAGTGATAAGCCCTTGCCAGCTGGTGCCGGCGCAAACTATCAGCGCGTCCAGGTGGCCAAGCTGCTGCATGGCTGACTGAAAAAACACCAGAAGACTCTTTTCATCCCGCAAATCAGCCTGAAAACATAAAGATGAAGTCTCGCGCGCCAGACGCTCGGCTTCTTCTTTTTTCCTGTGATATCCGAAGGCCGTGCGCCAGCCCTCTTTTGCGTAGCCCTTCACCAAAGCTTGGCCGATGCCGCCTGTGCCGCCTGTAATCAATACTGTTTTCATCCTGCCCCCTATTATGACTATAGTGTTTTTACAGTATAATGACAAAGAAGCACTGCGTCAAAATTTTCTGGCGTCTGCTTGACGTGCTATCATTATTTTAAGCTTTTGAGACTTTGGAATAAATCTATTGGGGTGCTTATGGAC
>JAAZEI010000254.1 GCA_012512355.1 Clostridiales bacterium
ACTTTTTAGAGTACCCCCATGACGGTAACTTCTGCTGCGATGGCCTGGTCTACCCTGACCGCAGGCCGCATACAGGCTTTGCTGAATACAAAAATGTCATCAGGCCGCTGAGTGCCCAGCTGACAGAATCAAATCGCATCAGGATCAGCAATCATCTGGACTTTTTAAGCACAGACGAATTTGCGGCAGCCGATTATGTCCTCACCCGGGATGGCGAGATTATTTCATCAGGCAAATTGGACCTGCCCGAGATTCAGCCCCGAGAGTCAGCAGAAATAGACCTGTCCTGTGCTCTCCCTGAGGATGGACTATGCCTGTTAACCATCACCACCCGTCAAAAAGAAAGCCATCCCCTGACTACAAAAGGGCATATTCTGGGCATAGACCAGCTCACTCTGCGCCAGGCGCGCGTCAGGCCTCAGGTGCCTGCAGCCAGAGGCACAGCACAGGTCCAAGAAACTCCCACTCACCTGCGAATCACAGGCGAAAACTTTAACTATGTATTCAGCAAAGAAAGCGGCCTGTTTGACAGCATGGTCTTTGACCAGAACAGCTTGCTCACAAAGCCCATGCATTTTAATATCTGGCGCGCGCCGACGGACAACGACCGCAACATCCGCCTGGCCTGGGAAGAAGCGGGCTTTGACAAGATCAAGCCAAGGGTATATGAAGTAGGTGTTCTGCAGGAGAATGACAAAGTACAAATCATCTCTACCCTCTCCCTGGGCGCTGTTTACCGCCAGCGTGCCGTGAAGCTAAAAAACACCATCACCATTGATGGCGGCGGCAAAGTGAGCATCGCCTTTCATGGAGAGATTGACCCGCGCATGCCCTTCCTCCCCCGCTTTGGCCTGCGCCTCTTTTTACCAAAAGAAATGGATGAAACGGAATACTTCGGCTTTGGCCCCAATGAAAGCTATATCGATAAACGCAATGCCTCTGTCCTGGGCCTCTATCACACGACAGCGGCGCGCAATCACGAAGACTATATCAAGCCGCAGGAAAATGGCAGCCATGTTGGCTGCGAATATGTAAAAGTGCAAAAGAAGCAGGGCGTGGGACTGTTGGCCTATGGGGATGATCCCCTCAGCTTCAGTATCTCTGCCTACACGCAGGAGGAATTGACCCGCAGGATGCACAACCATGAACTCATCCCCAGTGAGGACACCATTCTTTGCCTTGACTACGCGCAAAGCGGCATCGGCTCCAATTCTTGCGGTCCTGTCCTGCTTGAGAAGTACCGCTTCAAACCCGAAATCTTTGAAGGAAGCATCACCTTGGCGCCTTTTGCCTGATAAAATAATAAACGAATTTCCTTTATACCCAATGCAAAATGCCCGGATGCTCTCAGGCTCCGGGCATTGCATTAGCAAGTCTTATTTCAAAGGTATACTTCCTTGCCGCTGTCTGCCGAGCGGTATATAGCTTCCAGAATCTTTGTGACCATAAAAGCCTGCTGGGGCTTGACCAAAGGCTCAAGCGCCGGGTTGAGCACCGACTCAAGCCACTGTCTGGCTTCCAAGGTGCCCGGATCGTTCGCGCTGCCTTTGAAATAGGCCACAGCGCCGCCGCCTGCCAAGGCCTCATCAGTCAGCAAACCATTGTGTCCGCGGTTGATATACATCTCATCCTGGGGAAAGCTCATGCCGGATCTGATTTCAGCACCGGCCTTGGTGCCGCATAGGGTAGTGGACGCTTCACGCGACTCCATCATGTTGATGGCCCAGGATGCCTCCAGCATGATGGTAGCACCGTTTTGCATCTTGATAAAGCCAAAGGCTGAATCCTCCACCTCAAAGGTATCTGGATCCCAGGGGCCAAAGACATTCCCCTCCGTTGCCTGCTTCAGGTGCCCCAATTTGTAATAAACGCTGCCCGTGACACTCTTTGGCTGATAGTTGTCCATCATCCACAGGGTCATGTCAAGGGCATGGGTGCCGATATCGATAAGCGGGCCGCCGCCCTGCAGCGCTTTATTGGGGAAAACACCCCAGGTGGGCACCCCGCGCCTTCTGATGGCATGCGCCTTTGCCAGATAAATGTCACCCAGCTCATCCTGGCGGCAGGCAGTATGCAGAGCCTTTACTTCCGGACGGAAGCGATTTTGATACCCCACAGTAAATTTCTTGCCGCTCTTATTCCAGGCATCCATCATTTTCTGCGCGTCGCTGCTTGTATGCGCCATGGGTTTTTCACACATCACATGCTTGCCCGCCGCAAAAGCATCCACCGTAATTGCGCAGTGGGATACATTTGGGGTGAGTACGTGCACGACATCCACAGACTCGTCCTTTAAAACATCCCGGTAATCAACACACCATTTCGCGTCCTTAGCACCAAACTCCTTGGCAGCCTCACTTGCCCGCTCGGAGATAATATCGCAAAAATATACCATCTCGCAAAGGTCCTTATTCGCCTGCAAACTGGGGATATGCTTTTGGTGGGCAATGCCGCCGCAGCCAATCAAGCCAATTCTTAGTTTTTTGCTGCTCATTTTATCATTCCTCCCTCATTTATGTTCATCGAAAAAACCTGGTTTCGCCTCTTACAAGACCCAAAACCTCTTGTTATCCTTTTGTTATGCTACAGCATCTCATAGCATATTTCAATCGTTTTAGGTACTGAAAGTTACTGTTTACGCCATTTAATACAAGTATTTAGGTTCTTCTAATCAAAGTACTTGTACAATCTGGCAGGTGATGTATCCATTGACGAACAGATTTTATCAAACTATAATGGAAAAAACTAAAGTACAATATCAGAAAGGAAATTCATTATGAAAAAGATTCTAACCCTAATTCTTGCCCTAAGCCTCATCCTCTCACTGGGCATTTCCCTGGCAGAAAATGACGCCTATATGGCAGATCTCGTCAAGGCCGCGCAGGCTGAGGGCGAACTCATCGTTTATGGTTCTTCCGAAGAAGCGCACATCGCCGTCATCGTCAAAGCTTTTGAGGCAAAATACGGCATCAAGACCCTTTTCCAGCGCCTGTCCACCGGTGAGGTCCAGGCCAAAATCACCGAAGAAAACGGCAACCCCTCCGCTGATGTATGGTTTGGCGGCACAACAGATCCCTACAACGAAACCGCAGCCGCCGGCTTGCTTGTCCCCTATGACGCCAAAAATGCCGGCAACCTGGTTGACGACATGTACCGCGATAAAGATGGACAGTGGTACGGTGTTTACAAGGGCATCCTGGGTTTCATGGTCAATACCGAAGAACTTGAGCGCTTGGGCGTACCCGCCCCCAAAGGCTGGGATGACCTGCTCAAACCCGAATACAAAGACCTGATCTGGCTGTCCAACCCCAATACTGCCGGTACGGCAAAATTGGTCATCAACACCATGGTCCAAATGAAAGGCCACGACGCCGCCATGGACTATCTTGTTGCCCTTGATAAAAACATTGCGCAGTACACCAAATCCGGCTCCGGCCCCTCCAAAAAAGTCGGCATCGGAGAGTGCGTCATCGGCATCGGCTTCCTGCATGATGGCATCACGCAAATTCTTGATGGCTACGACAACATTGAGCTGATTATCCCAGAAGAAGGCACCAGCTTTGAAGTCGGAGCGACGGCCATTTTCAAAGGCGCCAAGCACCCCAATGCTGCCAGACTGTGGGTAGAGTTCTGCCTGACACCTGAAGCTGTCAATCTGGCAAAAACTGCCAACGCCTTCCAGTTCCTGGTGCTGACTGACGCAGAACAGCCGCCTCAGGCAACACAATTTGGCCTTGATCCTGATAACGTCATTGAATATGACTTTGAAGACGCAAAAGCCAACACCTCAAACTATGTCAATGATTTCTTTGATGCACTGGGCGCCGCCGCTGACGACCGCTTCAAAACCGAATAATTCATCACCCGAACTTCAGACAGGGGATGGGCAATGCCTCATCCCCTGTCCTCTTTAAAAAACAAAAATGAAAAACCATGAGGCCAACCTTTGTTTTCACGCCTGTGCACCTGTTGCCAGCAGCGCGGTATGAGAGAGGAGCGTGAGATCTATGCCGTCACAGAGTCGACGCCTTGAGCGAAAGAAGTTTTTACAAGACCCCTTCACCATCCTGGTCATCATCCTGCTTGTGGTATTTTTAACCCTGTTTATCCTCTATCCCCTGTCCATGCTGATGGTAGACAGCGTGTACGCCAACAGCTCCCTTGATGTATATACGGTCGAGGAAAGCGCTCAAACCATCAAAGATTTGTTCGCTGACGCACAGCCCCGCCCGCGTGAAATGGGGGTCGGACGCAACAGCATCATCCAGGTACCCAGTACAGATGGGCTGCAAATCCTCCGCTCACTGGGCAGAAGTGCCAGCACCACCTACATGGGAGATCTGTTAACAGGCGAACTCACAGGCACCATCATTGCCGTGCCCACAGGCGGGCCCATCCTCTCCCCACGCAGTTTCTCTTATATCTTCAATGATTTTACCTTCAAGCGTGCCTTCACCAATACGCTGTGGCTGGGCTTTATCACCGGCATCAGCGCCACCCTCATTGGCCTGCTTTTTGCTTATGTAGATGTCTATGTCAGGGTACGAAACCCTCTGATGAGGCGCATGTTCTCCGTGGTGAGCCTGCTTCCTGTTGTCTCACCGCCTTTTGTGCTGTCCCTGTCCATGATTTTGCTGTTTGGCAAGGGCGGCCTGATTACAAGACAGCTTCTTGGGATCTATGATTCTAATGTATATGGCCTCAAGGGCATCGCCATCGTCCAGACCCTTACCTTTTTCCCGGTATGTTACCTGATGCTCAAAGGCTTGCTTCGCAACATCGACCCCTCCATGGAAGAGGCGGCACGGGATATGGGTGCCAGCCGCTCCCATGTATTTCGAACAGTGACCCTGCCCCTGATGCTCCCGGGCATTGGCAACGCGTTTTTAATTACCTTTATCGAATCGGTCGCGGACTTTGCCAACCCCATGCTCATTGGCGGCAGTTATGATACGCTGGCGACCACCATTTATCTGCGCATTACAGGCGGTACCTACGATACCCAGGGGGCAGCTGCCATGGCGGTTGTTCTGCTGGGCCTGACGGTCTGCCTATTTTTGATACAGAAGTATTACCTGGAGTCAAAAACCGCGGCCACCCTCAGCGGCAAGGCATCCCGCGCCCGCATGGCCATCGAAGACAAATCGGTGACCATACCGCTGTCCTCGCTGTGCGCGCTGATTTCCGCTTTTGTTATCCTGATGTACATCGCCATTCCCTTTGGTTCCCTGTTTAAATTGTGGGGACGCGACTACTCCCTGTCCTTTAAGTGGTATGAGCAGCTCTTCCGGCAGGATGGGATGAAAGCCTTTAAAGATTCCTTTGTGCTCTCCTTCATCGCGTCGCCCATCACCGCGCTGCTGTCGATGATTATTTCCTACCTCGTGGTCAAGAAACGTTTCCGAGGGCGCGGCTTTATCGAGTTTGTCTCGATCCTGGCGATGGCAGTCCCCGGCACCGTGCTGGGCGTCGGGTTTATTCGAGGCTTTGCAGGCGGTGTTTTCAGGACAGGGTTTATGCAGGGATTATACGGCACGGGCACGCTGCTGGTGATCGTCTTTATTGTGCGCTCCCTGCCTGTGGGCACGCGCTCGGGCATTTCAGCCCTGCGCCAGATTCATCCCTCCATTGAAGAATCTGCCTACGACCTGGGGGCCGGCAGCGGTAAAGTCTTCACCTCGGTGACATTGCCTCTGATTAAAGAAAGTTTCTTCAGCGGCCTGGTCACCACCTTTGTGCGCTCCATCACCGCCATCAGCGCCATCATCCTGCTGGTTACCCCCAGGTATCTGCTCATCACCACACGAATCAACGAATTTGCGGAAAAAGGCAGCTATGGCATCGCCTGCGCCTATGCCACGATATTGATCATCATTGTTTATTCATCAATCCTCATCATGAACCTGTTCATCAAATATTTCGGAACAAGCAAGGGAGTAAGGGAGGTACGTGCCAATGTCGGTTAAGAAAGGCATCAGGCTGGAGCATATCTCGAAAATATATCAGGACCCAAAAACAAAGCTGCCCTTTTACGCGGTCAAAGACATCAGCCTTGAAATAGCGCCCGGTTCTTTTGTCACACTGCTTGGCCCATCGGGCTGCGGCAAGACAACTACCCTGCGTATGATCGCCGGTTTTGAAAGCCCTGACGAAGGCGAGATTTTCTTAGGCGATGAGCCCATCAACCACCTCACGCCAAACAAGCGCGATACGGCCATGGTCTTTCAAAGCTATGCGCTGTTTCCTCACTACAATGTCTTTGACAATGTCGCCTATGGCTTGAAACTGCGGCACCTGTCAAAAGCTGATATCCACAAAAAGGTCATGGATATCCTGGACATGGTGGAGATGAACGGCTTGGAAACCCGAATGACCAACCAGCTCTCAGGCGGACAGCAGCAGCGGGTAGCCCTGGCGCGCGC
>JAAZEI010000255.1 GCA_012512355.1 Clostridiales bacterium
GAGCGACATCACCATCCGCAGCGCCGCGGCGGAATACCTAAGCTATATCGCCGCCACCGGTGATGCCCAGGATAGCATTGAGATGCGTTATGAAGATGAAAGCATCTGGCTGACACAAAAGATGATGGCGGCGCTGTACGGTGTGGAAATACCAACGATTCATCACCACATCAATCAAATATTTGAAGACCATGAGCTTGAGCGGGAGGCAACTATTAGAAAATATCTAATAGTTCAAACGGAGGGCAATCGGCAGGTATCACGGGGGATTGACCACTACAGCCTGCCCATGATTATCGCTGTGGGCTTCAAGGTAAATAACCAACGGGCAGTGCGCTTTCGCGTTTGGGCCAACCAGATTGTCAAGCAGTACACCATCAAAGGCTGGGTGATGGATGAAGAGCGTCTGAAAAGCGGCGGCACGGTGCTGACAGAGAAATACTTTGAGGAACAACTGGAGAAAATCCGCGAAATACGCATGAGCGAGCGCAGGTTTTACCAAAAAATAACAGACATTTACGCAACAGCTTTGGACTATGATAAATCCGCAAAAGCCACGAGGGAGTTTTTTGCCAAAGTGCAGAACAAGATGCACTATGCGGTCAGCAGGCATACTGCCGCGGAGACTGTTTACCACAGAGCGGATGCTCAGAAGCCTTATATGGGGCTGACGAGCTGGAAGGATGCGCCGGATGGCAAGATCATCAAAAGTGATGTCAGCATCGCCAAGAATTATCTGACTGAAGATGAGATGCAATCCCTCATGCGAATCGTATCCGCCTACCTCGACCTGGCGGAGGACAGGGCCAGGCGGCAAATCCCCATGACGATGGAAGATTGGGCTAAGCGCCTGGATATATTTTTGCAGGCGGATGAACGTGCCATCCTGACAGACGCCGGAAAGATTACCCAGGAGATTGCCAAAGCTCATGCTGAAACTGAGTTTGAAACTTTTCGCTTGGTGCAGGACAGGCTGTTCGAGTCGGACTTTGACCGCTTTTTACAAGGGAGCAATTCTTTAGAGAGAAACCCGGAAAGTGGGGAAAACGCATGAAATTTAACTTCAAGATACAGCCCTACCAGACGGACGCCGTTGAAGCCACCTGCGGGGTATTCGCCGGGCAGCCCTATCAGGAGCGGACGCGCTATATCCGCGACCTTGGGCGGCTGGATGGCAGCCTGATGCAGCAGCAGCGGCTTTTGGTGGAAGAGATAGAAGAAAATGTGGATTTCTTTGATGATACCGGCTATAAAAACGCACATCTTGCCTTGACGGATGCACAGCTGCTGGAGAACATCCGCAAAATTCAGCTTGGGGGCAATATCAAGCAGTCACCTGCCCTGGTGAAAGACCTGGGACGGCTGTGCCTGGATATTGAGATGGAGACCGGCACCGGCAAAACCTATGTATACATCAAGACGATGTTTGAACTGTACAAGCGATTTGGCTTCAGCAAGTTCATGGTGGTGGTGCCCTCGATTGCCATCCGTGAAGGCGTCAAGAAAAGCCTGGAGATGACGGAAGACCACTTTATGGCGCAGTACGGGCACAAGGTGCGCCA
>JAAZEI010000256.1 GCA_012512355.1 Clostridiales bacterium
GTTGCTCCGACTCCAATAACGTTTTTTAACATCTCCAAGGTGTTTGGACACTATTGATGAGCCAAACAGCAACCTGTCTTCTTTGACATCAACTGTCCCTTTAAGCAACTGTGAAAAGCGCGCATTGTAGGACGATATACTAAGGCTATAATTATTCAATATGTTCTGGTATGCTGTTTTCATATTCAGGTTGATGCGAGGCTTCTGCACCTGGATGCTGATTCCTTTATGGATGAGGTCGCAATCAAAGTCGATTCCTATAAAATTTGTACTGGATCCTTTGTAAGCCAAAATATTCAATGCGGCATATTTTTGCGAGGAGAACACTTTGATATCATCAGCCAGTTGTTGTTTAAGCTCATCAAATGAGATTGAATCTCCTTTTTCATCTTTGAACAAGTTTCGTTTGACTTGAATGGTTTTCCCTGTGCTTTCCCATTCAATAATCGATGACGCTAAAGGGGAATGTGTTTTGCTGCCGGATAGCATATGCGCAAGAAGCTCTGTTTGTATTTCAACATCTTCGCCCTGTGGGACGATTGGATCGACCAGATCGAATATTTTCTGGACATAACTGTATCGTTTGTCCGCGTTGCCGCACATGGCACCTTCCTGAAATAAGTGCTTTGTCTGTGTCACATAAGGCTCAATATCATCATCAGGGGGATCTTGTTGGGCCATAGGATACAGCAAAAAAATGCACATGTAGTTCAAATAGCGGACAATGGCTTCAGTTTTCGATTGATCTTCTTCTGTTTGGCAGGGTGTTTCTGCCAAAGCTCTCTGTACCGTCCCTTGGGAAGGCGTGTTTGAAAAGTACAAGGCTACTCTGTGCCATAGCAGGAAACGTTCCATATTGTCATACTCACTGCAGCCTGCGGCCTCGATAAAAGCATCCTCTATGATATTGGAGATAAGAGATAATACAACACAGCGCGCTTTGCAAGTCGCGCGGATATCCTCAAAAGCGGCGCAGGGGAAATTGGAATAGATGATGTGCAGCGCTTCGTGTATATTCTGTGCACGCGCGGACATACGCAGGGCGAGCCAGCGATCACCGGAGATTGTGTTGTCAAGCATTAAAAAGCGTTCCGTATCTTTGAGCGCTTGTTCATCTGCAAACAGCCCGTTCCAGGCAGGATCAATGATGATGTTACGGCCATCGGTAAATGCCTGATTTTCGTTGATAAAAAACAAATTGAGATCGTTTCGCTCAGCGATAAGCTGCGCGAACTCCTCCTCCAAAACGCGGTTATACTCGCATTGGAACTGATCCAGTATCAACTTGTCTTCCTTTGTCATTTTCTTACCTCGTTATACACCGCTATCATCTTGCTGCGCGTCAATTTTTTTATTAACTGCGTGCCATTCCTCTGTAGCCTCTTGAAGGCTTAAACCTCCAAAAGCGTCACCATCGCTGATTCTCTTTTCGCATTCATATTTGGCTATTGTCAGATATTTATGCGCGATTTTTAAATCAACAGGAACGCCGAATCCATAGTGATAGCATTTGCCCAGACGCATGCAAACATCCGCATAGCTGTCATCCCGCGTCTCTCCGCCGATGACATCGCAGCATTGACTATATAAATCGAAGGCCTTATCCACATCCCTTCCTACGCAGATCCCTTCCAGGTACATATCTCCCAATTCATATAAACAGTTCTGTTCACCTAGCTCTGCGCCTTTGGCATAGTACTGATATGCTTTTTCAATCAAAGCGGTATCTTTTGTTTTCAGTAAACCCTCCGCGTCCCGGCTGTAGAAGTAGAAGTTACCGACACAGCGAAAAGCCTTTGGATAGTTAAGTTCGACCGCCTTCATATACCACTCAAGTGCCTTGTCCCTGTCCATTGCCACACCTCGGCCGCAGGCGTACATGCCGCCCAGATCGAGCATGGCATCACAATCACCCTTCTGCGCCACGGTATGGTAGTAATACAGGGCTCGCTCCAAAAGCTCAGGCTCAATGGGCGCAGACCGGTCACTCCACACGCTGTACAGAGCAACATTGTACATTTCATTGGCGTCTCCGTTTTGCGCCTTTTTGATTCTTTGCATCAAGTTATCCATGTTTGTCTTGCCTCCTAACTCCACTTGTACAGGGCAATAATGCCCCGGATGGTGTCTTCCAGTACTCGCTCGCACTTAGCAATGGGCAGGATCGTTTTTTCCGCAGCCTGGATATAGCCTTCATATTTTGCAAGCCGTGCCCAGTTTTCAATATTTCTGGGTGAAATAACATTTTCCATCTCTTCAATCTCAATCTTTTTCTTGAGCTTTCGGTAAACACCAAGCAGTTTTTCCATCACCGGCAGGCACTCAGGCACACGCGCCTGCAGCATTCGGCGGATGGCTTCATCACTGAGGGCTGAGACTTCCGCTATCATGTCAAAGCGGTTGTACAGCGCCTGGTTGAGTTCTTTGGTGCCATAGTAGCCCATGTTCATTGTCGCGAAAAACCTGAAGTTTGGATGTCTGTATACGATGTCACCATTGTCAAGCCGCACAAAGCCGTTATCATCCAGCAAGGAGTTAAGAAAAGACAGGTATTGGGGTTTGGCGAAGTTAATTTCTTCAAACACGACAGCTCCCCCGCAGCGAATCGCCTTGGTGACATAGCTTTCTCTGAATACGATTCTGTCATCCTGGGGAATGTATTTGCCCAGGACAAATTCGTCAAGATTTTCCGTGCAGCCAACAGTTTCCATGATAGGTAATCCTATCGCCTGACAGATCAGCTTACAGCTGATGGTTTTGCCGGTCCCTGAGGGGCCGTGCAGCAAGGCAGCCAGGATGTCTCCCGCAGTGAGAGCGCTGCATACACTGCGCAGCTCGCTTGGCAGTACAAACTCAGCTGGCAGACGGGGGACATACTGCAAGTATTCTTCGTCAAATGCGTCTGAAGCAAAGGCTGTGATTTCAAACTCGGCCTTGGATTTTATCTCCTCCCGGTTTTCACGCATAACCTGATAATCTGAAGAGAGTTTGGCGAAGTTTGTCAGATCAAACCCTGATATATCTTCATATATGATTTTGTAATCATCTGCTTTGTGGCTTTGGTAAAAGTCTTCGTGGATATTGACGAATATATCAGCTGCCGGATTTTGTATGTATTGTGTCAGCATATTTTTCATTTTTTTATTCGTCTGCATCTCAACAGCCAGCAGACATGCCAAGCAGGGCAGCAGCTTATCCAGCGGATGGACATCCGCCATATTGCCCGGCAGCAGTTCATCCGATTTGGAGTACGCGCCAAAGCGAATCACTTCTTTTGCTGCAAAGGCTCGATAGGAATAGACAGCA
>JAAZEI010000257.1 GCA_012512355.1 Clostridiales bacterium
AATTGGCATTTTTTACTCCTCCCTCAAACCATGCCTTCGAAGAACTCGATGGGCTTTGAGTCTTCGCTAAGCTTTACGTAGGCCTTTTTGACCTCGGGTGTGCGGCCGCTTGTTCTGCCTTGGGTCTTGATTTTACCAATCTGCCGCAAGGTATTCACGCGCTGTACCTTGATGCCTTTGAAGACCTTTTCAAGAGCTTTTTTGATCTCGACCTTGTTGGATCCGATTGCGACTTCAAATACATATTCTTTGTCTGCGATTCCGTCATAACCTTTTTCTGTCAGAACCGGGCGCAGAATGATATCATGAGGATTTTTCATTATGCATAGACCTCCTCAATGCCTTTGAGAGCATCCTGCAAAATAATCAGTTTATTGGCTCGCAGGATGTCATATACGTTGAGCGTGTTTACATTGGCGCCACTGAGGCGATTAATGTTTTTGGAAGCGCGGATGATGCTGTCGTCTGGACCGGCCATCACCAGCAGGGCTTTCTTGTCGGCGCCCAAATCTTTCAGCATTTGCGCCATATACTTTGTCTTGGCTTCAGTCAGCGCAATCTTATCCACAACAATGATCTCCCCGGCGGACAATTTGCTGGAAAGTGCGCTTTTCATCGCCAGACGACGAACTTTTTTGGGCACATGCACGACATAATCTCTGGGCTGAGGGGCGAAAACCACCCCGCCGCCGCGGAACTGGGGTGCACGATTTGAATGGTGACGTGCATTGCCTGTGCCTTTTTGGCGATAGATTTTGCGGCCACCGCCGCGGACCATTCCGCGAGACAGGGTGCTTTGAGTTCCCTGGCGTTTGTTGGCCAAAATGGAACGCACAACCAGATGCATGGCGGCTACATTGGGCGTAACTGCAAAAATCTCATCTGAGAGATTCATTTCGCCTGCGGCTTTACCCTGCATGTTAAGAACTTGAATGCTTGGCATGAACTATATCCTCCTTCTTAGACTTTGCAGGTGTTGCGGACAAACAGAAGTGTGTTGACCGGACCGGGTACAGCGCCTCTGACGAGAATCAGATTGCGTTCTCCATCCACTTCAACAACTTCGAGGTTTTGAACTGTAACGCGCTCAACGCCGTACTGACCGGACATGTGTTTATTTTTAAATACGCGGCCGGGATCAGAGTTGGCGGCCATAGCACCTACACCGCGGTGATACTTGGAACCGTGAGACATAGGGCCCTTGGACTGGTTCCAGCGATAAATAACACCTGTAAAACCATGGCCTTTGCTTGTGCCGGTTACATCTATCTTATCCCCTGCTTCGAATACCGAAGCGCCGATGGTCTGACCAATGGTAAAATCTTTGGCGTCTTCAAGCTTAAACTCGCGCAAATAGCGTGCAGGCGCGATACCGGCTTTTTTATAGTGTCCAACCACGGGTTTGGTGACTAATTTCTTAACGCGATTTTCTGGAATAACGTCAAAACTGACCTGGACAGCTTCATAACCATCCTTTTCCATCGTCTTCTTTTGAACGACCGTGCAGGGGCCTGCCAGGATGACGGTCACCGGCACAAGGCGGCCATCGGGCAGGAATTTCTGCGTCATGCCCAACTTTTTGCCTAAAATTGCTTTCTTCATGATTGCTCCTCCTGCCTTAAAGTTTGATTTCGATTTCGACGCCGGCGGGAAGATCCAGCTTCATCATGGCGTCCACGGTACGTGCGTTGGGATTATGAATATCAATGAGGCGCTTGTGGGTACGGCGCTCAAACTGCTCGCGCGCATCCTTGTATTTGTGCGGCGCGCGGAGAACGGTGATGACTTCCTTCTCTGTGGGCAGCGGGATAGGGCCGGATACACGAGCACCTGTACGTTTTGCAGTTTCCACGATACGCTCTGCAGACTGATCAATCAGGTTGTGCTCATAAGCCTTGAGCTTAATACGGATTTTCTGGTTGGCCATTTGATACCTCCTATTAAATCGTTCTCATTGTCACGGCATTGCTGTGCGCCGACGCAAGTTGGCGTTTATCTTGCCGGATTATCTCCCCGCCTGGTCCCGCAAAGGAGAGTCTGAGTCCGTCGCCCGATTGTTCGGGCTGGTCGGCGATAATTACCCGCCCAAGGCCGGGGCAGCAACCTATCGCGTCATCCCTAAACAGACAGCCTTGTTATTATAAACATGGTCTGTACTAATTGCAAGTGTTTTCTGCTATATTTCAAACATTTTACTGTTACGCTGGTCATCTTTAGCATAGTACCGTATAGGTTTACAGCCTGATATTAAAATCTGTAAAGCCATCCTTACCGAGTGTATCGTAAAGTATAGTGATATCCTCTTTAATTTTTAAATACAGTCGTTGCAGACGGCTAATTCAAGAGTTGCCGCTCAAAATTAACAATTAATTGTATTTCGCCAATCCACTGGCCTAAAATCGATATCAAAAAGGCGGCATTGACTCAATGCCGCCTGCTATATTTTATTCGATTCTAAATAAATCTCTTAATATGTTTTAAATTTATCTGTTTAAAGCCTGCTGATAGTTTTTCTCCACTGCTTGCCAGTCCACTACATTAAACAGAGCCTTGATATAGTCAGCTCGCAGATTCTTATATTTCAGATAATAGGCATGTTCCCATACATCAATACCGAAAATGGGCAGCATATCTTTTCCTTCGATCAAGGGATTGTCCTGATTGGGGCTGGAAGAAAGCACCAATTTGCCGCCTTTAGCAACAGACAGCCATCCCCAGCCTGATCCAAATTGGTTGGCGGCTAGTTTACTGATATCTTCTTTAAACTTGTTAAAACCTCCCAGGTTGTTTTCAATCTCATTTGCTAAAGTCCCCGTTGGCTGACCGCCTCCCTTTGGACTAAGTGAGCCGAAATATATATTGTGATTATAAAAACCACCGCCATTGTTGCGAATCTTCTTCCGTAGCGCCTCATCCGAAATGTTTGAAAGCGAGGAAAGTAATTCTGTTATTTCTTTGTTTGCGACACCCGCTTCTGCAGCTGCTTCGTTTAAATTCTTAGTATAACCGGCATGGTGTTTCGTGTAATGTGTTTCCATTGTCAGCGCATCGATATGTGGCTCCAGTGCGTTAAAATCATAAGGTAATTTAATCTGTTGAAACATTTTTTCCCTTTCCATGATGATATCATGCGAGTTTTTAGCTCTTTTAAAAATTAGAAGTTAGTTAGCACCCGCTAATTACTTGCACTATTATTATACACATAACTTATCCTATCAAACATCAAGGGCGCTTGCGATCTCTCGTTAAAGCACTTTATCATAATATAAGTAAAAGAAAGATTGCTTGGGTACTATCCGGGAAAGATAGAAATATAATAAAACA
>JAAZEI010000258.1 GCA_012512355.1 Clostridiales bacterium
AAGTTCGGATTTAATTCGTAAGGGAGGAGTTGTCATGCAATACAAACCCCCCAACGATATACAGCGCCAATCCTTTCATCATGGCAGCAGCCGGCATGCTTATCAGATGCTGGGTGCACATCCTGTCACGCAAAAGGGACTGGCTTTTTGGCATTTCGCCGTATGGGCCCCCAATGCAAGAGAGGTTAATCTCACAGGTGAATTCTGCTCCTGGAGCCTGACAGATTATCCGATGGAAAAACAGTATGATGGAATCTGGGAACTTCGTCTGCCCAATATCTTGTTCACACCGCAGCAGGATCCTGCTCGATTTGATTATCCGGACGCTGCAAAGAAACTTCGCAGCTACAAATATGCGGTGGTATCCCAGGATGGGCATGTACGCTTAAAAGCTGACCCTTATGCTTTTTCATCTGAGCTTCGTCCCAACACGGCCAGTCTGCTGTATGATTTATCCGGCTATAAGTGGAAAGATCAGGCCTGGATGAAGCGTCGCGCCAATTGGAATCCATACACAAGCCCCATCAATATCTATGAGATGCATCTTGGCAGCTGGAAACGCCATGAAGACGGTGAGATGCTCACCTACGAGGAGATTGCAGACGCGCTCATCCCTTATATTCAAGATTTGGGCTACACACATGTCGAACTGATGCCGGTGATGGAACATCCTCTGGATATGTCCTGGGGCTATCAAGTGACAGGGTATTACTCGCCTACTGCGCGCCATGGGAGTCCCAAAGATTTCATGCGCTTTATTGACAGGCTGCATCAGGCCAATATCGGCGTGATACTCGATTGGGTCCCGGGTCACTTCCCGCGTGATGAAATAGGCCTGCGCCGATTTGACGGCACTGCTTGCTATGAGCATGCTGATCCGCGAAGATCTGACATGCCCCAGTGGGGTACCCTGCTTTTTGACTACGCCAGAGGTGAAGTATGCAGCTTTCTCATCAGCAACGCGAGCTTCTGGCTTGAATATTATCATGTGGACGGGCTGCGCTGCGACGCGGTCAGCTCTATGCTCTACCACGATTTTGGCCGTGAAGACAATTGGCTTCCCAATATCCACGGCGGCAATGAAAACCTCGATGCCATCAGCTTTTTAAAACGCTTCAATGAAACCATCTACCGGGATTTCCCGGGGGCCATGACAATCGCCGAAGAATCCAGCGCTTTCCCCCAGGTGACCCACCCCACCTATCTTGGTGGTCTTGGCTTTGGTTTTAAATGGAACATGGGCTGGATGAACGATATGTTAAGCTACATTGAACTTGATCCCATTTACCGCAAATCCAGCCATAATAAGCTGACCTTTTCTCTGCATTACGCGTTTAATGAGAACTTTATCCTTCCCTTTTCTCATGATGAAGTCGTTCACGGAAAACACTCCATGCTTGATAAAAACCCGGGTGATCTTTGGCAAAAATTCGCAGGTTTAAGAGCGCTTTATGGGTATACCATGGCGCACCCAGGCAAGAAACTCCTGTTCATGGGCAGCGAATTCGCTCATTTTATTGAATGGAAGTATGATGATCAGCTTGATTGGTTTTTATTACAATATGAGCGCCACCCCCAGATGCTGGAGTTCGTGAAACAGCTCAACAGGCTCTACCTGGACCAGCCTTCACTTTATGAAGTGGAAGATAGCTGGGCGGGGTTTGAATGGCTCCAGGCAGGGGATGCCGACAATTCCGTCATTATTTTTACGCGTTACTCTTCTCAGAACAAGGCGATTGTCAGCATGACAAACTTCACGCCTCAATATCACAGTCAATACCGCTTTGGTTTGCCCCATCCGGGTACGTTGACAGAGATTCTCAACTCAGACGCAGAAGAGTTTGGCGGTTCCGGCAAAAAAAACATGGAGGTTTTGCAAGTGCTTGAAATAAAGCAAGGCGATTTCCAATATTGCGCCGAAGTTTGTATACCCCCATTATCCACAGTATATTTTAGTTATATCCAAGATTTTGATCATAGCAACCTTGAGGAGGAATAATTCATGGTCAGTAAAAAAAGTTGTGTTGCAATGCTTCTTGCCGGCGGGCAAGGCAGCAGACTGGGGGTGCTGACGCATCAAACCGCCAAGCCCGCCATCCCTTTTGGCGGCAAGTACCGTATTATTGATTTCCCTTTAAGCAACTGCGCCAACTCCGGCATTGATGTTGTTGGTGTACTCACACAGTGGCAGCCCCTTGAGCTCAACGCCTATATTGGGTCGGGCAGCCCCTGGGATTTGGATCTCAGTTCAGGCGGTGTGTTTGTTCTGCCGCCTCACATGAAAATAGAAGCGGCAGAATGGTATTCAGGCACTGCAAACGCCATTTACCAGAACCTCCCTTTTATAGAACAGTATGACCCTGAATATGTGCTTATTTTATCAGGTGACCACATCTATAAATTTGACTATGCGGACATGCTGGCAAAGCACATCAAACAAAATGCGGCAGCGACCATCGCTGTTCGCGAGGTTCCCTGGGAAGAATGTAACCGCTTTGGCATCATGAATACGGACAAAGATAACCGCATCATTGAATTTGAAGAAAAACCAGCCAATCCCAAATCAAATAATGCCTCTATGGGCGTTTATGTCTTCACCTGGAGCAAACTGCGAGAACTTTTAATTAAAGATGAGGCCGATCCTCTGAGCAGCAACGATTTTGGCAAAAACATCATCCCCACCATGCTCAATGCGAATGAACTGTTATATGCCTACACTTTCAATGGCTATTGGAAAGATGTAGGCACCATCGAAAGCCTATGGGAAGCCAATATGGACTTGCTCAAACAGCCTGTCCCCATCGACCTGCATGATCGCAGCTGGCGGATATATGCCCGCAACATCGGAATGCCCCCGCACTTCGTTTCAAGAACCGGCTCCGTTGAAAACAGCCTGATCACCGAAGGGTGTGAGATTTCAGGGGAAGTCAAGGGAAGTGTCCTCTCGGCTGGCGTCGTCGTTGAAAAAGGGGCGCAGGTCATCGACAGTGTCATCATGCCTTTTGCGCGCATCGGAGAAAATGCCATTGTCATGCGAAGCATCATTGCTGAAAATGCTGTCATTGACAAGGATGCGCAGGTGGGAGAGTCCACTGGCGATATTGCTCTTATCGGCAACAGCATGCACATCAAAGAAGGCACCACTGTGCGCTCAGGCGTACAGTTGGGAAATTAAGGGGTAGCAAGATGAAAAAAGATATAGTTGGCTTGATTTTTACCGGAGAGCGCATGGACCAGCTGCGTGACCTAACCCGTACACGCGCTGTGGCTGCACTGCCGATGCTGGGCCGCTACCGCATGATTGACTTTTTAATGGCGAGTATGATTCATTCAGGCATGCACAACATCGGCATCATCATGCAAAAAAACTATCACTCCCTGATGGACCACCTGGGCAGCGGCCGTGAATGGGATATGCACGGCAAACGATCAGGCATGACCATCCTGCCGCCTTATATGTCCCGGGAAAACTATGGTGTGTATGAAGGGTTGCTCGATGCGCTGCATAGCAATCTGAGCTTCCTGCGCCGCAGCACAGAGCGTTACATCGCCGTTTGTGACAGCTACATTCTCTACAATACCGATTATGAAAAAATGCTTGATGAGCACCTTGCAAAAAGTGCCGATATCACCCTGCTGTACTCAAAGCACAAAAATGCCAGACGAAATGGTTCAGGAGTTTATCTTGAGATTGATGGAGAGGGCAAAATCAAACAGCTTGAAATTGCCCCCGGCATCCCCCGCTATGAAAACACTTATCTTGCAAGTTTCATTATGCGACGCGAACTGCTCATCGACATGGTTGACCGTGCGGTATCTTCAGGCCATCATCACTTTACACGCGAGCTCCTCATTCAAGTTCTCAGAGAAAATTACTATAAAATATATGGATACGAATGCAAAGACAAAGTATGGGTACTGGACTCTGTAGACAGCTATTTTAAAACCAACCTGGATTTTCTGGATTCCGATAACCGCGGACGTATTTTTGACAGAAAAAGACCTGTTTGGACGAAGCTGCGCGATGAGATGCCTGCACTGTATGCCAAGGGCGCCAGTGTATCCAATTCTTTGATAGCCGATGGCTGTGTCATTGAAGGACAAGTAGAAAACTCGATCCTTTTCCGCGGGGTCAGTATCAAAAAAGGCGCTGTGGTAAAAAATTCTATCATCATGCAGGATGCATTTATTCAACGAAATGTGGAAGTTCAAAACTGCATTCTTGACAAGCAGGTCATCGTGCGTGAAAACGTACGTTTGGTCAGCTCCCCTACCTATCCGATTGTAATCGCAAAAAACTCAACCATCTAAATTCGCGGCTTGGCCAAAGGATAAACCAAAAGGAGTAAAATAAATGAAAATTCTATTTGCCGCCAGTGAGTGCGTGCCCTTCGTTAAGACCGGAGGATTAGCCGATGTCGTCGGCTCATTAGCGCCGGTACTGGCAAATATGGGACATGATGTACGGGTCATTATCCCCAAGTATGCAGCCATTGATGAAAGCTTTGAATCCAAAATGAACCATGCGGTGGATTTTGAAGTCCAGCTTGGCTGGCGACGCCAGTATTGCGGAATCGAAACTTTGGTTCAGCAAGGCGTAACATTTTATTTTGTCGACAATCGCTATTATTTTGGCCGTAACTACATCTATGGCATGGGAGGGGATGAGTATGAACGCTATGCCTTCTTTTCTCGCGCAGTGCTCAATTGCCTTCCCCTTCTGGACTTCTGGCCTGACATCCTCCATGCTCATGACTGGCAGGCTGGCATGATTCCTGCCCTGCTGCGCACCCAATATAACAGCCTTCCGCACTACAACCGCATCAAGACAATCATGACCATTCATAATCTGCAATATCAGGGTATTTTTGGCATCAAGGATGTGCAGGATGTTCTGCACCTGCCGGCCAACCTCTTCACAGACGACAAACTTGAACATTATGGCTCCGCAAACTTCTTGAAAGCCGGGCTTGTCTATGCTGATGAAATAACAACCGTCAGTCCCAGTTATGCCCAGGAGATACAAACAGGCTTTTATGGTGAGCGGCTTGATGGGCTTCTGCGTGCAAAGAACAATCATTTGACAGGCATTTTAAACGGCATCAACACCGAGGAATTCAATCCGGCCAAAGACACGCGCATCTCGGCTACTTATACGGCTGACAACATGAAGCCAAAGGCTGAGAATAAACGTGCCCTGCAAGAGCAGCTCGAACTTGAGGTACGCGACGATGTTCCAATTGTTGGCATCGTCAGCCGCCTGTCCAGTCAAAAGGGGTTGGATCTAATCGATTATGTCATCAGTGACATCATGAGAGAGGATTTGCAGCTGGTCGTCCTGGGCATGGGTGACAGCCGCTATATCAACCTGTTAAACTGGGCAGAGCAAAATTATCCCGGTCGTGTCGCCGCACGCTATGCCATGGACCACGATTTGGCGCACCGCATATATGCCGGAAGCGACATCTTCCTCATGCCCTCGCAGTTTGAGCCTTGCGGTCTGAGCCAAATGATCAGCCTGAGTTACGGCACCATTCCTGTTGTGCGTGAAACCGGTGGACTTCGCGATACTGTATTGAGTTACAACGAATTTTCGGGCGAAGGAAACGGGTTCACCTTTTTAAATTATAATGCCCATGATATGCTGCATACCCTTCAGCGTGCTCTATCTTATTATACCAATCATCCTGAAATCTGGGAAAAACTGATGAAGCGCGGCATGAGGGGCGACTATAGCTGGAAGCACTCAGCAGAACGCTACATCGATTTATACGAAAAAATGTTAACGCCGCCTCTCCTGCTCTCTTCAGCCAATCAGGGTCCTGAGGAAAAAGAAATAGAGATTCTTTCAAGCGCGGCAACTCCTATCGAAGCCTCAAATCCTCCGGTTAAGGCTCAGCCAAAGAAAACAGCTGCAAAGAAACCCGCTGTGAAAGCACCCGCTAAAAAACCGGCAGCTAAAAAATCTGCTTCTAAAAATTCGGAAGTAACTAAATCGGAACCAAAGCCCCCAGCAGTTCGCCGGACAAAAAAAACTGACATCTAAGCTATCTGACTGCAAAACGCCCTTTCAAAGTTTTTGAAAGGGCGTTTTTTTATATCACGCAATGGTATATACACCTATAGCATCAATCACATTCGATTGAATAAAGTTAATTGATGAAAATATTCAATCAACAATCAGGGTTATTTTAGCTGTCCAAAATAGCGATACACTCAATTTCTACAGAGGCTTTTTTGGGAAGCGCTTTGACTGCGACAGTCGATCTGGCCGGCTTATTATCAGTGAAAAAGCTGCCATACACCTGATTAAAAGCAGCAAAATCATCCATGTCAGTTAAAAAGCATGTCGTTTTGATGACATGATCAAGGTTTGAGCCGGCAGCTTCCAATACGGCAGAAATGTTGTTGAGACACTGCTGTGTCTGTTCGCTGATACCTCCGTTAACCAATTCTCCGCTGACAGGGTCAATTGGCGTTTGACCTGATAAGAAGATTAACTGGTCGAGTGCAACGGCGGCACTGTAAGGGCCAAGAGCTTTGGGGGCTTTGGGGGCATGAATAGGTTTCATAATGAATTCTCCTTCTATATGTCCATTTCTTTTACTCTACGATAGCACGCATATAAATAACTGTAAAGCAATAAAAAAAGGCCGGTTTAAAACCGGCCTTTGATGCATCGTTTATTTAGCGTAATTATGATCGTTGACAAGATCAATGCCTTCAACAGGATCCATCATCCCAAGCATAGCGCCTCGCTGGGCATTTCTGGCTTCAGAGTTTGGATAGTTGCGGCTCAGCTGCTCTGTGGGTACAGGGAAGCGATAGTATGTCAGGTTGTTGCGAATAAACATCAGCACATTGGTGTCCCCACCAAGCAGGTTGGCAATGCTAAATGGTACACCAAATGCATATTGCGTTGTTGTGGTGTTGACATCCTGCTCAAGAGCCTGTGTGTAGTCATTGAAAAAACTGAGGTGTTCCTCAACCTTTTCAATTTTTTCTGTTTGTCCTTCGTAAAAATAGTTATAAGTCACATTGACTGTATCACCGTATACATCCACGTGAACTTCGCCCACCTCATACATGTTGCTTGCAATTAAGGTAAATGTCTGCCTACCCTGCATGCTTAAGTCAATGGGCGTAAACATATACCACTCTTTGGTAAAATCAGGGCTGATAATCCTAAACTGCGGACCAAAAGAGCTGACGGTATTGCGTGGATAATAGGCATTGTGCTCCTGAACATAATAGGGCAGATCAGTGTTTTTATCAATGTGCATGGTCTGCGCAAAGTACAGGTTCGCTCTAAAACCGCCTTCAGTTGTCACGCGATAACGGTAAGTATTGATCTGACCATTTCTAGTCAGTGTCTTATAAGCAAAACCGTCCACAATCAGGGGATCTGTTCCCGCAGGGACCACAAATTGCTCATTGTAGATATACTGTCTGTCCAGCTCATCATATACCTGGATGGTTACAGTCACATCATAATCAACTAAATTTGTTATGGTTAATACAGGCGCTGCAGAAACGTCCGTGGTATAGGTGACTTTATCCTGTGACTGAGTGACTGAAATCTCCGCTGCGGCATTGGCTGACATGGGCATCATGCCCAACACCAACACTGCAACGAAAAGCATTGAAAGTAATTTTTTCATCTGTTTGTTCCTCTCTCCTCCTAGTTCTTCCATATAATGGAGTCTACCCATATAACGAGGCAGAAGAAGTTTTTCTTGCATCAAGAATGAAGGTGTATATATTTTTTCAGTTCATCCAGGGCATCAACATATCCCTGAAAGTGTTTTCCAGCAATGGTTTTAATGCATCCCTGGGATGTATAACTGAAGTGACGAAAACTCTCTCGCTGGGTGATATCAGACAGATGCACTTCAACCGCAGGCAGTCCTACGACTTTTAGGGCATCGAGTATCGCTATGCTGGTATGGCTATAGGCAGCAGGGTTAATGATGATGCCATCAGCGCTTAAGCGCCCTTGCTGAATCGCATCAATGATAGCGCCTTCGTGATTGCTTTGAAAAAAGCTCAATTGGATTCCTCGCTCAATGCTCAGAGGCCTGAGCAGCTCTTCCAAATCCTGCAAAGTTTTCCTGCCATATATTTCAGGTTCCCGCATCCCCAGCAAGTTTAGATTGGGTCCATTGATAACAAGAATCCTAATCATAGCATTTCCTCCGCGATCTCTTTGGCCGTCCGGTTAATGTCAATGTTCTCAAATGCCCGCTCACTCCAGCTGGCATACAAAGTCTTGCGCTGCTGATAAAGAGCTTTTACACCACCTGAACGGCTAAGCGGCCGATCGTAGGTGGAAAGAAGATCCGCATCGCGCTTAATCCAAATAATGCGGCTGTTTTGCAAAAGCAAGGACAGGTTTTGCGGCTGCGTCACCACACCCCCGCCAGTCGCTATGATTGCTCCGGATAGCTTGGATAAGTCCCTGATCACATCTGTTTCCAAAGCCCGAAAGATTTTTATCCCTTCCTGCTCAATAATATCCTGGGTTCTTTTACCCGTCTTCTCCTCTATCAATTCGTCGCTGTCAAAAACCTGCCGGCCAGTCAGAGAATGCAAAGCCTTTGCAAGAGAAGTTTTTCCTGAACCGGGCATCCCGATGAGCGCCAGATTTCGCATATCTCGCGAAAGTTTTTCTGTAATCTCAAAGCTGCTATCCATGCCTTTTTGGGATATTCCCCAAAGCTCGCTGGCTTTTTGAGCTTGCGCCGCAAGCATCAGCAGTCCGCCCCTGCCCTCTATTTCCAGTTCATCTGCCTGCTGCAGCAGCTTCGTTCGGTAAGGATTGTAAATGAGGTCGATGACCAAATGACATTGTCTGAATTGAGACAGAGATAAGGGAGCTGTGTCGTTATGGGGATACATTCCAAGCGGTGTGGTGTTAATTATGAGATTGGCATCATAGTGTCGGCTCAGGCTGTCATAATTGTCTTTGCCCCTGCGTGAAACTACCTGGACTTCAATCTCCAAACGCCGCAGCACTGCCTGCACAGTTTTTGAACTGCCTCCGCTTCCCAGCACCAGTGCTTTGCATCCTGCATAACTCCTGCTATCACCCAAGAGCTTTGAAAAACCCCAGGCATCGGTATTGTCGCCCAATAACGTTCCGTCTTTTAGACGGATGACAGTATTGACACTCCCAATGTCAGCAGCCAGCGCAGAGAGATCAGCTAAGTAAGGAATCACTTTTTCTTTATAGGGGATTGTTACATTAAAGCCCTTATAAGTATTGGTTTTCATGAAGTCAGCCAATTGATCCTCTTCAAGCTCAATTAAGGAGTAGGAATAATTTCCCAGCAGGGCATGAATCGCAGGAGAAAAGCTATGCGAAAGCTTTTTTCCCAATAATCCGTATTCTTCCACTAACTAATCTCCACATAGCTGCCCAAGTATTTGAACTGGGCACCCATTGCTGAAACATCACTGAAAAGCTGCATAAACTCGTCACTGTAAACTGAAGTTTCTAAATCAAAATAGAACATGAACTCAAAGTCGCTGCCAGCAATAGGTCTGCTCTCAATTTTATTGAGGTTAATACCCAGGGCATAAAAACGGCCAAGCGTATGGTAGAGCGAGCCCGGCTTATGCGGCAGAGCCATCATGATGCTGCTGCGATCTGCTCCGGGGTAAATCTCCAGGTTTTTTGATATGCAGATAAAACGAGTAAAATTAGCACCACTATCCTGTACAGAGGGCTTAAGGATATTGAGCGAATAAAGCTCAGCACAGCTTCGTGATGAGAGTGCGGCGATATCATTTCTGCCCGATTCAAACACCAACCTGGCAGCAATGGCTGTGTTTTCACAGCTGGTGATTTTGATATTGCCAAGAGACTTAATAAAGCCCTCACACTGGGTCAGTGCCTGTTCATGCGAAACAATCTCTTTGATGTCTGAGATAGTGACACCTGTATTGGCTAAGAGGTTGTGATCAATTTTCATTCTGGCGCTGCGCACAATCGAAAAATCATAGGCCATCATCAGGTCATAAATGCGGTTGACAGAGCCGGCTGTGCTGTTTTCAAGAGGCAATACACCATATTGACACAATCCATTTTGAATAGCTGAAAAAACGCCTTCAAAGGAACTGAAGAACATCAACTCAGGAGCTGCGAAAAGTTTTTCTGCCGCACCTTGTGAATAAGCTCCCTCAACGCCCTGCACAGCCACCCTGCCACGAGGCGGAAACATTGGTGGTGTGTCATTAATCGCCTGAACGATGCGCTGCTTTAATTCATTACTATGCTGCATCTCTTCGCTTTGTTTGGAACGGCTGAGCTCAAACAGCATTGTATACAGACGCTGGGTATAATTTCGCAGCGCAGGGTCTACTAATTCGCCGACGGCTTTTAATTTATCCCTTTCCCTCGCGGGATCATGAATAGGTAAATGTTTATCAGCTTTAAGCTTTGCAATCTCACTTGCCAAGGTCATGCGTTCCTCGAAAAGCGCCACCATCTGTCCGTCAATGCGATCTATTTCCAGTCTGTAATCACTCAGCTCCATAGTTTTTCTCCTTCAAATAGTCTAAATACAAATCGTAAATAGCAAGCGCAGCAACAGCTTCTACAACCGGGACCGCACGCGGTACGATGCAGGGATCGTGTCTGCCTTTCAAACTCAATTCCGCATTCTTTCCTGTATTCAGGTTAACCGTCTGCTGGGACAAAAAGATAGAAGCCGTTGGTTTGACCGCAACCCTGAAAATCAGCGGCATGCCCGTAGCCAGCCCGCCCAGTACGCCGCCATGGCGGTTGCTGGCTGTAACAACCTTTCCTTGTTCATCAAAAACAAAAGGGTCATTATGTTCGCTGCCACGCATCTTGGTTGACTCAAAACCAGAGCCAAACTCGATACCCCGAATGGCAGGGATGCCAAAGATAGCTTTTGAAAGTACATTTTCTATCCCATCAAACATTGGCTGCCCAAGCCCGACAGGCAGTCCTGTCACCGCACATTCGATAATACCGCCAACAGAATCAAGCTCGAGCCTAGCGTTATCGATGAGCTGTGCCATTCTCTCTCCTGCAGCTTCATCCAAAACCGTCAGGTAATCCTTTGATAAAGCATCCATTTGCGGAGCCAGTGGGTCAAAGGGAGTATCCTGAGCCTCGCCCACGCTTTGAATGTGAGCACCGATGCGAATGCCGTCTTCTTCAAGAAGCTGCATCATCATGCCGCCTGCCATACACAGCGGCGCTGTCAGTCTGCCTGAAAAGTGTCCGCCGCCAGCCGCATCGCCATAACCCCGGTACTTGACTGAGGCCGGATAGTCAGAATGGCCGGGTCTGGGTGTTTGCTCTAACCCCTTATAATCCGACGACCGTTTGTCGATATTTTTAATAAACATACACAAGGGCGCGCCGCACAATCTTCCGTCCACTAAACCCGACAGTACGTCAAACATATCCGCTTCTCGCCGCTGTGTCCCCAGGAGATTCTGCCCTGGCTGTCTGCGGCGCATAAAAGCCCTCAGACGTTCCATATCCGGCGCAAAACCCGCCGGCAAACCATCTACAACCACACCGATACCCGGCGCGTGAGACTGCCCAAATACACTGACTTTAAAGTTTTGTCCAAATACACTTGCCATTTGCTATTCCTCCTCTTTGGCACTCATACCCAGGGTTTGTAAGTCTTTAAAAAAGCGCGGATAAGATTTATCGACTGCCTGGGCACCTTCAATTAAGACATCTTGCTCGCAAAAGACCGCTGCGCAGGCAGCCATCATCACAATGCGGTGATCGCTGTGCCCACTGCATGTGCCCCCCCGCAAAACACCTGTACCCCGGATATGAATCGCGTCCTGCTCCAGGCTGATCTCTCCCCCCAGCGCTTGAAGCGTCTGCGTGATGCTGGCAGCCCGATCACTTTCTTTGAGCCGCAGGCGGGAAATGTTTTGAATACTCGTCGCTCCCTTTGCTGCCAGTCCCAGCATCGCAATCTCTGGAGCCAGGTCTGGAGTCGCATCAATATCAATAACGCAGCCTTGGAGGTTACTTTCTTCTACGGTCACGATGTCATTATTAATACTTATCTTACATCCAAAGCGCTTCAGCATCTCCAAGATGGCCTTGTCACCCTGGGCAGAGTTTGCGTCAAGACCCCTTACGCTCAACCTGCTCCCTCCGGCTGCTGCGGCACTCAGCCAAAAAGCTGCATTGGACCAGTCGCCTTGCGCGTCCACTTCACCGGGTGACTGATAGCCAGCGCCGATAGACACCATAACATGGTCTTCATCCCGGAAAGAATAAACCAGAAACTGTCTTTGTACATCCATCGTGATGTCTGCATAGGCCGCTGATTGCAAAGGGGTCGCCAGCGTGATTTTGACATCTTCTTCGATTAGCGGCGCGCAGAGCATCAGCCCGGTGATATACTGTGAACTGATGTTGCCGGCGATCTCGTAATGGGCGGCTGATAATTTACCTTCAATGCTGACTAGTTCAGTGCCAGCACCGCTGATTTTGACCCCGTTTTTATTCAGCAAATCATAAAATATATCCATTGGACGATGAGGCAGCCTGCCCTGCAGTTTAAAAGTGAACTTGCCGCCCAGTGCTGCGGCTACGGGAAGCAGAAAACGATAGGTGGAACCGCTCTCACCGCAATTTATCAAGGCTTCTTCCTTTGGCATTCGCGGATTAACAATAAAATAGTCGTTTTCATAGAATATGTCAGCACATAGTGCTCGAAGACCCTTCACCGTGCAAGCAATGTCTTGGGATACATCCCGGCACCTGACTTTTGTTGGATTATGTGACAGGGCAGCGCATATCAGCAGTCGATGGACATGAGATTTTGATGATATGGCCTGGATTTTACCTGAAACTTTACCCGGCGCTATACGCATTATCATGCGTTGAGCCCAAGTTTTAAAACCTCATATGCTTCGGACAAGGGAAGGCTGTGCAAGCGGCAGTCACCTATAGCGTGCATCATCACCAGGGTGATATTTCCCTGCTGTCGCTTCTTATCAAGGAGCATGGCTTGGAATATATCCTCCGCATCGTATGGACAATCAATGGGCAAACCCAGGACCCTCAGCATCCCAATCAATTTTCCGGCATCCTGCGGAGAACAAAAGCTCTTGCTTTGACTCGCTTTGGCCATCAATGCCATACCAATAGCTACTGCCCTTCCATGAGATAGGCTATATCCGCTTAGTCTTTCAATTGCATGACCAAAACTATGCCCAAAATTTAGCAGCTGGCGCTCACCTTTATCCCGCTCATCCCTTGAAACAATGTCTTCTTTTATGCTGATGCTTCGGCTGATCACTTTTTCTTCTTCACTGAGATCATAGGGGAGCAGGTCATAAAGTGCCGCATCGCAGATGGCCGCATACTTGACCACTTCCGCCAGACCATCCCTGTATATACCTTCGGGCAGGCTTCGTAAAAGAGTTGGGTCTACCAGGGTCATAACAGGCTGCCAAAATGCACCCACCAGATTCTTCCCCTGGGGAAGGTCAATGCCTGTTTTCCCACCGACGGACGAATCCACACAGGCAAGCAAGGTCGTGGGAATCTTAACAACCTGAACCCCTCTTAGATATACGGAGGCAGCGAACCCTGCGATGTCACCGACTACCCCACCGCCAAGCGCCACAATCACGTCACTCCGGGTAAACTGGCGCTTTGCCAAAAACACCATGATGCGGCCAAAGTTATCCAGATCTTTGGAAGCTTCTCCCGGTTTGATGTTATGAAAGAAGGGTTCGAATCCCGCTTTTTCAAGTATGTCCTGAAGCTGTGCACCATACAATTCAGATACTGTGTCATCGCTGATAACGGCAACTTTTCCAGCAATCCCCATATCTTTTAGCAAGGTACCCGCTTGCATAAATTGGCCGTTTCCAATGATTATACGATTCATGCGCCCCTCCCATCTATCTGTTCCTTGCATTTTTTGCCTTCTTCAAGCAAACCGCACAATTTATCAGCGTCTCCTGCGGCAATAGCTTCCTTATATTTGTTAAGTTCTTTGATTATAATATCGATTTCACTGCTCAAGTGATCCGCATTTTGCAAAAACAAATCCGTCCACATCCTCGCGTTGAGCCAGGCAACGCGCGTCAGGTCCCTATAACTTCCGGCTGAGATCCCCTTGTGGCCTATGGCTGTTGGACTTTTAATAAAGGCGTTGGACACCACATGTGCCAGTTGTGAGGTAAAGGCGATGATTCTGTCATGCTCCTGGGCTGATGTGATGGCAATCCCTTTAAAACCCGCAGGAGCCAGAGCAAGCCTGATGCGCTGAAGCAGTTCCATGTCATCAAATTCTTTTGGGACGATTACCATGGGAGCACCTTTAAATAAATCAGTTCGGCTGTATGCAAAACCAGAAAACTGTGTACCCGCCATGGGATGACCGCCCGCAAAGGTAAAACCATACTGGCTGGCCAAATCAAAGCCAACCTCGCATATCTCCCGCTTGGTGCCGCAGCAGTCGATCACCAGGTTTTCACGGCTTAGCTTTGGAGCGACCTCTCTTAGGTAATCTATTGCCGCCGTAGGGTTAACAGCTATCAAAATCAGTTCGCACCCCTGGGCATTTTCCATCGTTAATTCTTCCTGAACAGCACCCTCTACCTGGGCAATGGACAGCACGCTGGGATCAATATCATAAGCCAGCACATCATAACCACCCACTTTGCTGTATGCCTTGGCAAGCGAGCCTCCGATTAAGCCCAAACCGACGATGCCTATTCTCATGCCAGTATTACCTCCCGTATCTTTCGCACGCGCTGCATCAAATCATCAAACTGATTCGGACGAAGGGACTGCGCTCCGTCGCTGAGCGCATGCTCAGGATCCGGATGCACTTCAATCATCAAGCCATCAGCACCTGCGGCAACAGCCGCCAGGGCCATGGGCAGCACCAGGCTGGCTTTTCCGGTACCATGGCTTGGATCGGCGATGACTGGCAGATGCGTGAGCTCATGCAGCATGGGAATGGCTGACAGGTCCAGGGTATTGCGCGTATAGGTTTCAAAGGTGCGAATGCCTCTTTCGCAGAGGATAATCTTCTCATTACCACCTGCCATCACATATTCAGCGCTCATCAGCAGCTCTTTGAGGGTGTTTGCCAGACCGCGTTTGATGAGGATAGCTTTGTCCGTCCGCCCCAGCTCTTTGAGCAAATCAAAGTTTTGCATATTGCGCGCACCCACCTGAATGATGTCCACATCTTCAAACAAGGGCAGATCGTTTGCATTCATGATTTCGGTGACAATGGGCTGACCCGTTACCTGCTTTACCCGCCTTAAAATATTAAGTCCTTCTCCATGCAGCCCCTGAAAATCATAAGGCGAAGTACGGGGCTTAAATGCGCCGCCGCGCAATAGGTTCCCGCCTGCGGCTTTGGTGCGCTGTCCTACTTCCAGCATCTGTTCATCTGATTCGACAGAGCATGGGCCTGCTATTACCTCAAAATGCCCGCCTCCTATCTTCAGACCGCCGCCCACATCAACCACACTGTCCTGGGTATGAAATTTGCGGTTGGCATTTTTAAAAGGTTCTGTTATTCTCTTCACCGACTCGATAATGGATAAGCTTTCAAGTAAATTAATGTCCACTTTTGTGGTATCACCAATCAAGCCGATAATGCATTGAAACTGACCCTGGGAAACATGGACTTCCAATCCCATGCTGCGAAACCAATCACAAAGACTGTCCCGCTGCTTCTCACTGGTTCCCGGTTTTAAAATCGCTATCATTATTATCTCTCCCTAATAAAATCGCCGCACAGGTGATTCTGTGCGGCGGCTGCTATCTTTTTTGGACCGAAGCCCAAACGCTACAAAAATCACTCTTACCTTAAGATGCTAAAGTAAAAGTAATATGCTCCAAACTTTAAACCAGACAGTGCGTTCATGGTCATTCCCTTTCACAATCTGCGTTAAATGACTATAGCATCGCTTGATTAAAGCTGTCAAGGAAAAGCTCCCTGGAGAATGTTTATACATTGTTTCTTGTATTTTGTCATTGCTGGGCTATAATATAATTAGCAAATGGAAGTGAGGGCTTTGTATGAAATATTGTATGCAGATTGACACACCGCTGGGCAGTTTATTTGCAATTGACACAAATGGCGCCTTGAGCAATCTGGACTTTGCAAGCGCGCCGCAGATTCCTTGCGAAACAAAGCAAACCCCCTTGCTGTTGGAAACCGCTAAACAGTTAGCCGAATATTTTTCCGGCAGCAGAACCTGTTTTGACCTTCCCCTGCACCCGGTCGGGACAGCATTTCAGCTTAAAGTATGGAAAGCGCTCCATAGCATTCCCTATGGAGAAACTTGCAGTTACCGCGATATAGCCGTCAAAATCGGTCATCCGCTGGCCTGCAGAGCTGTTGGGGGCGCTAACAATCGCAATCCTATTTCCATCATCACACCCTGCCACAGGGTCATCGGAGTAAATGGCAGCTTAACAGGATATGGCGGCGGCCTGGAAGCGAAAAGTGCCTTGCTCGAACTTGAAAAGAAAAAAGAGACAGTATGAAATATCGTTCCGTATTTGATATCATAGGCCCCGTAATGGTTGGGCCATCAAGTTCTCATACTGCCGGTGCTGTACGCATCGGCAGACTGTCCCGAGCACTTTTTGGTAGAAAGCCAAGTCATATTCGTCTGCATTTTTATGGTTCTTTCGCCAAAACATTCAAAGGACATGCCACCGATGTAGCTGCCCTGGCAGGTGTTTTAGGACTTGAGATGGACGATCCGCGCATCCCACAAGCTGTCGATCTGGCCCAGGAAGAAGGCATAATCGTCGAGTATATCGCACAGGAAGCTGTTCCCCCTCACCCCAACACGCTAATGGTCGAATTATGGGATGAACAAGGCAGAATGAATGCTACGGGTCAGTCGCTGGGAGGCGGTCTGGTTCAAATAACACAGGTTGATGGTTTTAATTTGGGACTTAGCGGAGAATCGCCGGCTTTGCTGATTTTTCACAAAGATGCCTATGGTACCATCGCATCCATGACCCAACTCCTGGCTCATGCACGCATCAATATCAACCATATGGAGGTTTCCAGAAAAGACAAGGGGAAGACTGCCCTGATGGTGATAGAAACAGACGAATTAGTGGAGCCTGCAGTAATCGATCGAATGAATGCGCAGGAAAATGTATATAAAATCATCAAGCTGGAATTATGAAGGAGCCAAATGTTCAAAAACATCAGTGAACTAACACAGCAGGCAACAGGTCAGGGCATAGCGAAGGTGATGATAGACAATGAAATAGAAGTCACCGGGCGCAGCCGTGAAGACATAATTGCCATCATGGCCAGACAATATCTGGTGATGAAAACCTCTGTCAAACAAGGCCTGCTGGGCGTCAGATCCAGAAGCGGGCTTTGCGGCGGAGATGCAAAGCTGATGGACGACTATATCAAGCAGGGTCCAAAACTAACCGACACCTGCTTTATCCGCGCCATCAGCTACGCTGTCTCTGTCAATGAAGTGAATGCCTCTATGGGCATCGTGTGCGCGTCACCCACTGCCGGTTCCTGTGGCGTGCTGCCCGGTGTGCTCGTAGCGGCCCAGGAAAAGTTAAACAAATCAGATGAAGAAATGACCATGGCGCTGTTTACAGCAGGAGCTATTGGCTATGTTATTGCCAATAATGCTTTTGTATCGGGCGCGCAAGGCGGGTGCCAGGCAGAGATAGGCTCTGCGGCTGCAATGGCTGCAGCAGCTGTAACCGAGTTAGCAGGCGGCAGCCCGCAGCAGGCAGCTCATGCCGCTGCCATGGCACTCAAAAACATGCTTGGCCTTCCTTGCGACCCCTTGGCAGGCTTGGTTGAAGTACCCTGCATCAAACGCAATGCCGGCGGTGCCGCCAATGCCTTAGCAGCAGCCGAAATGGCACTGGCGGGAGTTGAAAGCAGAATTCCCTGTGATGAAGTCATCCAGGCAATGTATCAAATCGGTCTGGAGATGTCACCGACACTTAAAGAAACTGCGCAGGGCGGCCTCGCTGCAACCCCCACAGGCATAGAATGGAAAAAAATGCTCTGGAATAATGATTAGCTTGTAGGCACACCGATTGAAATAATTTTTTAAAAAACACGGACTGTTATAGATACTATGACAGCCCGCGTTTTGTTTAACTCAACCAACTTTAGCTTATTATATTTTTGATTTATTTCCAAGTCCATCAAACAAGTTAGCGTAAAATACTTGTAGGTGAAAACGAAAGGATTTGTAAAAGGAGGATATGATACAAACAAGATGAGTACCCCGGAGGATTTATCCTCCCCCGAGGGGGAGGATAAAAAGGGACGCCAACTTTGGTAGAATGATTTAG
>JAAZEI010000033.1 GCA_012512355.1 Clostridiales bacterium
AGCTATATAAAACGAACCTAAAAACCCTGATTGACAGTTATAAATCATCCAAATCAAATCCGATAATTATCAGGAGGCAATCAGTGAATAGGCTGACGAACAAAACACCGGATGGCCAGGTGCAAACAGAAGCTTCGCAGGAGGATATCCTTATACGTCTGTGCGCCTATGAAGACTGGGCGCAAGGAATGCTTCTTCAATTGCAGCGGGCTGATGCCCAGCTTGATGCTTTAAAATCCGGCGGACGCACCAAGACCGTCAGCTTCCGCCAGATCCTTGGGGAGAGGCTGATGCTTCGCAGCATGCTCGAAAGGATGCCAGGAAGCAGCGAAAACTGAATACTTAGCCGATGATGCAAAGTTGTCCAAGCTCACAAAAGTGGCTGGCCTCATCCCACTGCGACAGCTTATCTTCCTTTCTTCTCAAATATTTTACTTTTTCTCGCCTTTATCCTTGCCCAAAGCTTGGGATGACGATATAATAAGCATTGTATTTTAATAGAACCCTTAATATTGCTTGGAATGGAGATATATTCAATGAAAAAGACCCTGCTCCTGTGCATGTTGGCCCTGTCGCTGGTTCTCAGCGGCTGTTCTCTGGTGGTCAAGGACCCTGTTGTCGATATGAAGCAGACGGTTCTGGAGATTGATGGCCAGCCGGTCAGCAAACAAACATTTTTAAACAACTATAATCTGCAGATCAACCAGGAGATGCAATTGCAGCAGATGTACCAGATGTACGGCATGTCTGCCCCCGCCACCGACTACGCGGCGTTGCAAACCAGGGCCAAGGATGCCGTCATCCGCCAGGAGCTCATCTCCCAGCAGGCAGTCAAACTGCAGCTTGACCAGCTCAGTGAAGAGGAGCAGGCAGAGCTTCAGACAGAAATTGATACCGAATACGAACGGACCCTGCAGCTGCTGCAGGATAACTATATGCCCGATACCGAACTTGAAGGTGATGAACTGACAAAAGCGCTCGAACAATATGCGCAGGACACAGGCAACACCAGAGAAAAACTGGCCGAATATATCAGCCTGGATTTCGTCAACAGAAAAGTTGAAACGGATATCATCAAAGACGTCACCGTCAGCGATGAAGAAATTAAGGCTGAATATGACGCCAAAGTAGAAGCAGACAAGGCAGCTTTCGAAGAAAATCCCAATGGCTACGGCGAGAAGGTCAACAGCGGAAGCTTTCCCTACTTTGCCCCTGAGGGCTATCGCTGGGTCAAGCAGGTCCTCATCAAATTCCTTCCCGAAGACCAGGCAGAAATTGACCGCTTAAACACCGAAAAATCAGACGCCGACAGCGAACTCCAGGCTGCCATGGATGCGCAGGCCGCCAATGTAGAGGCCCTGGCCGCAGAGGAGCTCTCGGATGCAGACAAGGCAACCCTGCAAGATCAAACAAGCCAGCTGGATGCGGATGTGGTCACTGCCCAGGAACATGTCAATGACCTGGCCGTTCAGTTATTGGCAGCACGCAACCATGGCTATGAAAACATTCTGCCCAAGGCGCTTGAAGTGTACAACAGCGCAGCCACCCAAACCTTTGATGAACTGGTGAGTGAGCATAATGAAGATACCGGCATGCCCCAAGCGGGCTATGCTATCCGCGAAGGCTTTGCCAGCTTTGATGAAGCCTTCGTCAAGCCCGCCATGGCCTTGGAGAATGTCGGCGATGTGGCCGAACCCTCCCAGGGCATCTATGGCTATTATATCGTGCAATATGCCGGGGATGTGGTCCCCGGTGAAGTCGCACTGGACAGCGTGCGCGAAGACCTCCACGAAAACCTGCTCGAGCAGGCCAAGACCCAAACCTGGGAAGACGCCATTGCCAAATGGACTGAAGATGCAGACATCAAAGAATATTTGGACAGACTGGACAATTAACCTTTTCCCGCTTGATTATAAAACTGCCGCATCCCAAAACGGGCTGCGGCAGTTTGCATGAATAAGCCGATATGAAACGGAGCACTGACTATGAAGACAGACAGACGCAAACAATTGCAGGAAGAATACAAAAACAGAAAGCCAGATATGGGTGTTATCGCCTTTGAATGCAGGGCCACGGGAGACAGTTATCTGATGGCGTCCGAGGACATCAAAGCGAGCTTTAACCGCGCCCGTTTGCAGCTGAATATTGGCAGACATCCCATGGCCAAGCTGCAGAGTCAATGGAATCAATACGGAGAAGAGGGGTTTGATCTGATTGTACACGAACAGCTGCCCTATGAGCAGTTGGATGAGGTAAAAAAGGAAGACCTCGAAGCCCTGCTCCAATTGTGCCTGGAGAAGGTCGCGCAATCATCGCGCATGTAAAGAATCATGAAATAAAAGACCAGCAGATATTGGCAGGGAGAGAGCGTATGATGGATACAATTCGTTTTGGGATCATTGGCTGCGGCGATGTGACAGAGGTCAAAAGCGGTCCGGCCATCCAAAAGGCCAAGGACAGCGAGCTGCTGATGGTCATGCGCAGGGACAGGGCAAAGCTGGAAAGCTATGCCAGCCGCCACGGTGTCCCCCGCTGGTCGACAGACTATCTGGAGCTTCTGCGCTCCCCCGATATCGACGCAGTCTACATCGCGACCCCGCCCGACATGCATGCCTTTTATACAATAGAAGCGGCCAAACACGGCAAAGCTGTCTACGTGGAAAAGCCCATGGCACGCACGGTGCAGGAA
>JAAZEI010000259.1 GCA_012512355.1 Clostridiales bacterium
AAAGTGGTCATCGCCACGAAGGTATACTTTAATGAGGGCGGGCTGTCAAAAGCCGCCATTCTTCGGGAAATCGATGCCTCGCTCAAGCGACTGAACACTGACTATGTCGACTTATATATTATCCACCGCTTTGACTACGATACACCCATCGAGGAGACGATGGAAGCACTCGACAGCCTGGTGAAGGCGGGGAAAGTGCGCGCGCTGGGCGCCTCTGCCATGTATGGCTACCAGTTTATGAATATGCAGACGCAGGCGCGTAAAAATGGATGGACACCTTTTGTGTCGATGCAAAATCATTACAATCTGATCTATCGGGAGGACGAGCGGGAATTGATTCCCATCTGCCAGGAGCAGAATGTCGCCCTCACACCCTACAGCCCCCTGGCTGCCGGACGGCTCTCCCGCCTGGATTGGCAGGCGGATACCCTGCGCAGCAAAACTGACAAGAACGCTGTCAAAAAATACGATGGTACCCAGGACACGGATTCCAGCATCGTGCGCAGGGTGAGTGAATTGGCGCAAAAACATGAGGTCTCCATGTCACAGATTGCGCTGGCCTGGCTGCTGGCCAAGGGCGTGACAGCGCCCATCATCGGCGTCACCAAAGAAAAATATCTGGACGAGGCGGCGGGCATTTTCGATATTGCCCTGACCACGGAAGATATCGGCTACCTCGAAGAATTATATATTCCCCATCAGGTTGTTGGCGCCAGACCGCGTCCCTGAGACAAAAAGCCTGGCCTGTATTTCGCGGCTGGACAACGTGGCATTAGACCAGTTAAATAAATAGCAGATGACAAAGAGCGGAGGGCTGTAAATGCAGCGGCTCCGCTCTTTGAAATTTCTTAGGTTCAAACCTGCTCCTTTATCAAAGTGACTGGACAGGGATAAATAAAGCGCCGCAAGCGCGGTCAAAAAAATAGAGCCTGCGTGCCGCAGGCTCTATGCTTGTTTTATTCTATCTTCGTACCCAAGTCCTGTTTGTTAATACCTGGGCACCAGACCCTGTGCGTTCCAGGGCAGCCAGGCAATCTCACCGTGCAGCATGTTAAAGACCACATAATACCGCTGATGCGTTCGCCAGCCGCCCAGGGTGGAATAGCTGGTGTGGTTGATGAGGGTATTGGGCAAAACCGACTGCAGATTTTCCACACATTCCTCGCTCACCGGGTCATTGCAGCTGCGGTTGTTGGCGTTATACAGCCACAGCCGTTCCAGGCCTTTGAGGGCATACAGGGGGGTAAAGTCCTGGGTCTGGTTAAAGGCCAGGTTCAAATCGATGAGCTTGTCAAGATTCGCAAGGGGGGAATAATCGTCGATGTAGTTGTTGAACAATTCAACGTATTCCAGCTCTTTCAAATCGGCCAGGGGGCTGATGTCGGTGATAAAATTGTTGGCCATGATGATGACGCGCAGCTTGGTCAGATCTTTCATGAAGCTGATATCGTCAATCGCATTGTGTCCCAGGTCAAGCGCCATCAGATCTTTGCAGTACTTGAGCTGACGAAAGTGATCGCTCTTGTGCGTCTTTGACTTGTTGGAATGGTTGATGGCATAGGCCGTGGCATCGGTGCGGATGTAATGATCCTCCACCAGGCGGATGGTCCACCCAAATTTGATGTGGGGGTAACGCTGCGCCAACTGGTCTATCTGTTCGGCTTTTAAGCGGCTTTCAAACATATTGACTTGCTTCAGCTGCGGGTTGTCATCCAGAAAATCCATGAAGCTGTCAAAATCTGTGACTTTGATGTGTCCCAGGTCGATGATGCTGACATACTTGGGGGTAACCAGCTTGGGGGCATCCTCGGACAGGGCAGGAAGGTTGGTCAGAAGCAGTACGCAAAACACGAGTGACAGCAAGCGTATCTTTATCAAGTACTTTAGTTCTCCTTCTATCATACCTAATTCTTTGTGATTGGCGGCGAAAATCTTGGTTTATCAAAACCGAGCACACTATAACACGTTTCAACCCGCTTCGCAACAACTTGTCACCAATGGTAACAATTAGGAAATAATTAACAAACTCATGGTACTTGTCTCATTTTATCGCCCAGGCCGCCTACCTTCTTCGAGTTCCCTGCGGCTGAATCAAATTCAAACGGGCTGCGGCAGCAGGAGAGCCTCGATTTCGCTGACATCGCCTTTAAACTGGATGCTGTCTATCCCGCAGTCCCGCGCGGCGGCTACATTGTCAATCAGGTCATCGATAAACAGGCACTCCTCTGGTTTTAATGCATACTCATTGAGGATATATTGGTAGATTCTTTGATCGGGCTTGGTCAGTTTGATATCTCCGGAGATGACGGCGCCGTCAAAAAAGCGCATGATGTCAAAAGCAGCCAGGTGATCTTTGAGCATGGCAGGGGCGTTTGATAACAGGTACAGCCTGTAGCCTGCTTCTTTTAGTTTTGGAATCAGTTCCTGCATTCCTTCAACGTAGGGGATATGCTGATGCCAGGTGTCGAGCAATTCGGCAGCTGTTTTGTGCAGCCCGGCCGGCAGCTGATTCATCACGCCTTCTCTGAACTGGTCAAAGGTCACGTCCCCCGTATCAAGAATCGCCCAATTCTCAAAAATAGCCGCCTCCATCAGCTCGCACTCCGCGTCACTGCGCGAAAATTTCTTGGCGATGCGGTGAGGCTGCCAGTCGGCCAATACATTGCCAAAGTCAAAAATAATGTTTTTATAGGTCATATTTTTTCATTCTCCTTGATATTCCCGGTTTTTCTCTTTAAGATAAATCCAAGCTATGACAACCTGCCTGAGGGCAAGTTTTTGTCGGCATGGCACACCAAGAAAAAAGTTTAACATATCAGCCTGAGTTTAACCACGCAAGGCATCGGCTGTTTTAGCGATTTTCGAAAACAATCAGTTAAAAAACAGGAGGGAAGCTCCAAATGACAAGTGCACTGGGCCTTGCTGCCGCGTGTTTTATCCTGATGGCCTTTGGCTGCTTCCTCTACCTGCGGGGTGAATCCTATGGCTTCTTGCGTCCCAAAGCCATCTTGGCGATAAAAGGCGGCACCACGCTGCTGGCGGCGTTTCTGGCCTTCTATGGCTTCCTGCAGTCCGGGCTTCCTGCCCACTTTCTGATCTCTGTGGGCATCGCCGTGTGTGCCGCGGCGGATGTGGTTCTCAACCTGCGCTTCAAGCTGGGCATGCTGGTGTTCGCGCTGGGACATATCTGCTACATATCAGCTTTTGTCATCGGGGGCGGCATCCATCCTTTGAACGTCATCATCTACTTTATATTCATCATGGTCATATTGCTTTTGTCTGGCAAATTGAAAAATCATTTGTCCCAAGCCGCTGCCCCCTTTCTGGCTTACAGCTTCATCATCGCCGCGATGTTCTCCCTGGCTCTGACCCAGCCGCTGCTGGCGGCGCTTGGCGCTTTGCTGTTTGTTTTGTCAGACAGCCTTTTGTTTTTGCGGTTTGTAATGACGCCAAAACCAGGCCACCACGCGGCCGTCATGAGCGCCTACTACCTGGCGCAGTTTTTTCTGGCGCTGTCCCTTATGTTTTGATTTACGCGGCGGATTTTTTCCTTTGTTTATCTCCTCTGGTTGCCTATCTATTGAAGTTAATGGTATAATTGGGTATAATCAATCGAAACAACTCGTTTCGATGAGAAACAAATATAGGAGGAATTTTTATGAAAAAACTTCTGGTTCTGGTCATGGTTC
>JAAZEI010000260.1 GCA_012512355.1 Clostridiales bacterium
ATAAACTGCATCTGCCAAATGTTTCCGCACTGTTAGGGGCCTTCTCTCTACAGATCAATGAATGGAGCGTTTTAAAAAAACTCAAAAACTCCTTCAATTGTCAGGTCATTATCTCACTGCTTCCCTGTACAGCATCGTGTTTATTCTGCTATGCTATCAAATAATAACCAAGGGGGTTTAAAGGAGGTAAAAATGAGCGCAGCGGATACAATTTTTATTAACAACTGCAAACAAATACTTGAACAGGGTGTTTGGGACAGGGACCAGGCTGTACGGCCCAAGTGGCAGGATGGCAGCCCGGCCCATACCATCAAGTGTTTTGGTGTGGTCAACAGATATGACTTATCAAAGGAATTTCCCATCCTCACCCTGAGGGAAACGCGCCTGAAAAACGCGGTAGATGAATTGCTGTGGATATGGCAAAAAAAGTCAAACAATGTAAACGACCTGGCAAGCCACATTTGGGACCAGTGGGCAGATGATACCGGCAGCATCGGCAAGGCCTACGGCTACCAGCTGGGCATCAAGCACCACTACCCAGAGGGAGAGTTTGACCAGGTTGACCGCATCCTATTTGACCTTTTGCACAACCCGCATTCACGGCGCATCATCAGCAGCATGTATGTGCATCAGGATTTAAGTGCCATGGCCCTTTATCCCTGCGCTTACAGCATGACCTTCAATGTGTCAGGCAAGACGCTCAACGCCATATTAAACCAGCGCTCCCAGGATATGCTGGTTGCCAACAGCTGGAATGTCAGCCAATACGCAGTGCTTGTTCATTTGCTGGCACAAGTCAGCCAGCTTGAAGTGGGTGAGCTGGTCCACGTCATCGCGGATGCACACATCTATGACCGCCATGTTCCGCTGGTGGAAGAGCTGATAGAGCAAACCCCTTTTGAAGCACCCCGGCTCATCATCAACCCCGGGATTGACAATTTCTATGACTTCGAAGTAAACGATGTGCATCTTGAAAATTATCAGTTTCACAAATTCGCGCATCGCATTCCCGTCGCGCAGTAGGAGGGTCTTATGGAGGCGATTGTCGCTGTTGACCGCAATCATGCCATCGGCTCGGGTGGGGGGATGCTTTTTCACCTTCCGGGCGACTTAAAGTACTTTGCGGCCATGACAAAGGGTAAGATATTGGTGATGGGACGCAGCACCCTCCTGTCCCTGCCAGGGGGCAAACCCCTTAAGGACAGGTTAAACATCATCCTCAGCCGTGAAATAGGCTATCATGTCCCCCAGGCTCTGGTTGTAAACTCCTTGACGGAATTGGCTGCAGCACTTGCTCCCTATGCTCCTGATAAGGTGATGCTCATTGGCGGCCAGCAGATCTACCATTTGCTCATCGACAGCTGCAGCAAGGCCTATGTCACTAAAATTGATGCCGCAGCGCCTGCAGATTGCTATTTCCCCAACCTGGATAGCAGGCCCCACTGGCAGCTGCAGCAACAGTCTGAGGTGTATCATGACAATGGTCTGAACTACAGGCATTGCACCTACATCAATCACAGGGTATTGCCCATCTCATGAAATAACTATGGAGGGAAAAGATTATGACAGAAAATATTGAATACAAATACGATATCCAATTGCTTATCGAAGGCACCAACCTGGACGAAGAGGCGATATTCGACTACATCCAGGACAACATTGTCGGTGACAGCCTGCTGGCTGTTGGCGATGAAGAGCTCATTAAAATACACTACCACAGTAACGAACCCTGGCAGGTGCTGGAGTACTGTGCGAGCCTTGGGGATATCTATGACATCGTCGTTGAAAACATGCAGCGGCAGTCAGACGGGCTGGGCGGTTAATCACAGGAACACTTTAATCTCATATCTATTCACAAAAGCCCCGGCAACATTTTGCCGGGGCTTTTGCTGATACACCAAAATTTATTTAAAGAAATAGCGCTTGAGCATGCCCTCAAAAATTTGACCATGGCGAACTTTGTCTCTGGACATGTCGCGCAGCACACTGCGAATCTCTTCGTAGCCAAGCTCTTTGGCCAGCAAGGATAGCTCCTGTTTGCCCTCTGATGCGAACTTTTCAGCTTCCAAACGCCGCATGATGTTCTCGCGGGTATCTTCCACCAGCTGCTCACCCAGTACTTCAGCCAGGCGTCCGGCATGGGCTGCCTGCTCACGGGCCATGCGGAAGAAAGTGTTGGCTATTTCAGCATAGCCCTGAGAATCCGCCTGCCTGCCCATGGCCAGATAAATGCCTATTTCATGGGATACTGATTCATAGTTTTTGCGAAGGCCGATGACTACACGTTCATCAAGATTCTTTGCTTCGCCAAGCTTGTACTCATCGCCCCAAACCGGATTGTCTTCAAGCTTTTCAAATTTTTCTTTGCCCACCTTGCAAACCGGGCAGATATCCGGCGGCTGGGGCCCTTCGTGTATGTAGCCACATACCTTGCAAATCCATTTCATTAATCAGTGACCCTCCTTCATTCCATTCACATAATAGTTACCCTAACAATCAATAGGATAAACGATGAGGCGAAAGTGTTCAAGACCTTTTTGAGCAGTTTTATAAAAATTACTAAAACCAAGAAGCATTCATTTTACAAAAAAATCATCATATATCAACAGAAAACACATAAGAATTAATTATTCGACATCTTTTTGCAACATTTGACTTGTCTGTGACGTTTAATCATTGAGGTGAATAACATGACAACACTATTCTCATTCAAAAAACCGGACGTAAAGGGACAAACCCACATCAAATTATGTGATCAGGGCCGACTTGTCTTTGTGGATGGAAAGCCCTGCGCACTGACCTTGCAGGAGTTTCGCCTGCTCCGTACCCTGGCCTCCTGCGCCGGCCGCGTACTCAGCCGCGAGCTCCTGCTGCGCCAGGCCTGGGATTATCTGAGCCCCGGCAAAAGCCGCATGGTGGATGTGCACATGCAGCGACTGCGGCGAAAGCTTGGCAAAAGCCTGTTCCAAACCGTTCATGGTGAAGGCTACAAAATGATGGCAGTCCCTGTTCCTAAAATCCAGTGAGTTAATGTGTCCAGGCAGGGAGGGGTTATCCCTTCCTGCATGATTGATTCGTCCCTTGGCGCAGCCTGCCCGCTTTGTGTGAAAGAACCAACAACACAAGACTGGCCCCGCAGGCAAGGCTTGCGACATACTGCCCCTTTAAATTAGCGCTAGCCTGTGCGGAAGCTGTGCCGGCTGATCATACTGACGCAGGCGTGCAGTTAACACCCGTCTTTGTTGACGCGCGAACGCTTAAAACTGCCGCGCACGAGGCGCGGCAGCTGTTTTACCTATTTAGTTGTCGGTTGACTACGATAGCACTCGGCTGACTTCCGGGGTTTTACCTAAAATACCTAATCTATATGAATAACCACCGGGTTACATAAGGTGTCGTTTGATCGTTACCTTTTAGAATTAAATGTTCTTGGATTTACCGATGTAACCCGGCTACGGGTATGGGGTTAACGATAATTCTTACTCCAATTCCAGTCTTTAATTCCAGTTTTCCAGTATTAATCCAGTTAAGTACCAAGTTTACCAATTTCCTGGGTTTCCGGGTTTCCTAAAAATCATGTTAGTCTGCCAGTCAGCCGTTCGTTAGGCACCTGACCCTGTTTGCTTTGTTTCACCCTACCTGTTCAGCATCCTTAACAGGATGAAGATTGGGGTGTGTTTACTCTGGGCTTAGATTTTGTTTACCGTTTTTCGTTCTGTCGAGTAAACTGATCCCCCTAAGTGTTTGAACCTGGCGGGGTGCAGTAAGCAATGGGTTCCGATAAGATTTCTGTATTCAGCAAACCGCCCTCCTCTGAACCTTGTACTTGTTTCCTGTTCTTTGGTTCGACTTCATTATAAACCACAACAATCATAATTGTCAACCCCTTTGTTGAAAAAGGTTCAATAGTCACCTCATACAACCCCAAGATGCAGGAGGACCAATGATTTCCTGCATTTCCGGCGGCATGTCAGCGCTTGCTTGTACCCACCGCGACAGCAGCGGATGGAAAAATTTTACACTGCAGGAATGCAGAGCAAACCGGCCGGGCATCTGGACTTCCTCCTGCCCATATAAAAAATCGCCGTACACCGGGCAGCCCAGCGCCCCAAGATGCACCCTGATCTGGTGGGTGCGCCCCGTGATAAGCCGGATCGCCACCAGGCTCAGATCTCCTTTTGTATGCACTACCTCATAGAAGGTCAAAGCCGCCTGACCGTCTGCATCCACCACCCTGCGGATACCTGCGCCATGTCCGATGGGCAGATCGATTCGGCCGCTGCTTTGCGGCAAGTGCCCCACAGTGATGGCCAGGTACTCGCGCAGAAACTCTTGGCTGTGAAGCTTCTTTTGCATTCTCTGCTGGATATGGGCATTTTTAGCGACGAGCATCAGCCCGCTGGTTCCCTTGTCCAGCCTGTTGATGGGGCGATAGACAAAGTCTGCCGGCTCGCCCAGGTAGCTGAATACGCGGTTTTCCAGTGTTTCACCCCCTTGTTTTGAGGAAATGCTGTGCAGGGGCGCGGGTTTGTTAACCATAAGTAAGTCATTATCTTCATAGGCGACCACCAGGGGCTGGCTGCCGCTGAGCGGTCTTGGGCCTGCATCGTTTCGAAACACCAGCTTCAGGCTCTCCCCCCGGCTCAGGCGATAGTCGCTGCGCCGCGGCATCCCATCCACATAAATGCCCTCGTGAAACTTGAGCCGTTTATACTGCGTGTAGCTAATCTTCAGCTGGCCTCTGAGCAAGTTCTGAATGCTCATCCCCTGCTGCTCCCCGGTAATGACCCAATTCATTTCATGCATAAAAACATCATAAGAAGCAAAACCCCGTCCGTCAAGCAGCAGCCTGAAAAGCCTGTGTGCGCTGTTCACAACCAGATGAAATTATGCTATCTTATAAGGGTAGAATTACGCTGCCGGCACGCGGAGGGAAGGGTCATGACAGCCATAAATCAGACCATCGCCATCCTCACCCCCTGGCTTGGGGGTGACTTTGTCAGCGCGCAGGCCCCACTGATGGCCCGCATCAGCTTTAAACTGGCGCACTTTCATCCCCAAAGAGACAGCCTGCCGGCACTGGCACAGGATGTTGACAGCCAGCTTTTTCTCGCTGTGCGGGATGATACAAAAGGCCGCATGATCCTGCGCCTTTGCAATCAGCAATATATGAAGGTACGGCTGCAGGATTTTGCCACGATGACAGATGAACTGCTCTACCTCGTGATGAGTGCCCTGCCCCGGAACATCACCAACTTCAGGTTGGTTCAGGAGTATTCTATGCGGCAAGGCTCCCTTTCCGCCCTGCGCGCGCTCTATATTGATTTTCAGGCTTTCCAGACAGAAGAAGAATGGCGCACCGTCATTCGCGTCATAAAAACCTGCCACCCGCCCTTCCGCTGGCGGAACTGGCTTGAAGCATAGGAGCAACATGGCAAAGATTATCGCGATTGCGAACCAAAAAGGTGGTGTGGGCAAAACCACGACCGCCGTCAATCTGGCTGCCTGCCTGGCTGAGCTTGGACAAAACGTGCTGCTCATTGACATGGATCCACAGGGCAACGCCACCAGCGGCTTGGGACAAAAGGCAGGCACGGCCACCAGCTACGAAGTGCTGTCAGGCACCGCAGACATGGCGCAGGCGGTCATCAAGACGCAGATACCGGGACTCAGCCTCCTGCCGGGCGATATTCGCATGGCAGCAGCTGAAGTTGAACTGGTGCAGATTGATGAGCGCGAGCACCAGCTGGGACGTATGCTGCAGGACCAGCTGCAGTTTTATCACTATGTCCTCATTGACTGTCCGCCATCGCTGGGACTGCTCACCATCAATGCCCTCACGGCAGCAGACAGCGTGCTGGTACCCATCCAGACAGAATATTATGCCCTGGAAGGCGTCACCTCCCTGATGAAGACTGTTGACCGCATCCAGCGCTCCGTCAACCGTCAGCTCAAGCTTGAAGGGGTTGTGCTCACCATGTATGACGGCCGCACCAACCTGTCGCTGCAAGTGGCATCTCAGGTCAAAAAATACTTCAAGGGCAGCGTCTACAGTACCATCATTCCGCGCAATGTGCGCCTTGGCGAAGCACCCAGCCATGGGCTGCCCATTCACGCCTATGACCCCAAGAGTGCGGGCGCTGATGCCTACCGCGCCCTGGCAAGGGAGCTCATCAGGCGCAATCCGCCCCAGAAGGGATAAGCAGACATGAAGAAAAACGCGCTGGGCCGGGGCCTTGATGCCCTCATGCCACAAGCTGATTATGAAAATAGCGTACAGGAAATCGCAATAGACCTGGTGGATATCAACCCCGGTCAGCCCCGCAAGAAGTTTGACCAGGATGCTTTGCAACAGCTGGCAGACAGCATTGCCCAGGTCGGCCTTTTGCAGCCCATTTTGGTGATGCGAAAGGGCGGGCGCTTTGCCATCATCGCCGGTGAGCGCCGCTACCGTGCCTGCCGCCTGGCAGGGCTCAAGACCATTCCCATCATCGAGAAAACCTACACCGGCGAAGAGAGCATGCTGGCCGCCCTGGTGGAAAACCTGCAGCGCGAAGACCTCAACCGCATGGAAGAGGCGGCCGCCATCCGCGAGCTGATGGATGTCACTGGCTTTACCCAGGAAGAGGCGGCAAAGCGTCTGGGCAAATCGCGCTCCGCGGTGGCCAATGTGCTGCGCCTGCTCAACCTGCCGCCCCTCATCCAGGAAATGTTGCGCAATAACCTCATCAGCGAGGGGCACGCCAGGGTGCTGGCCAGCGTCAAGGACCTTGAGTGGAAACTGCAATTGGCCCAAATTACCATCGATGAGGGGCTCAGCGTGCGCGCCCTGGAGGCCAGGGTACACAAACCGCTCAAAGCAACTGCGCCCCAGGCACCCCCGCGCTTAGCGCCTGAGCTGGATGACTTTGCCAGGCGTCTGCAGCGCCTGACGGGTGTGCGCACAAAAATCACCGGCGACCTGCAGCAGGGCAAGCTGACCCTGGTCTACAAAAGCGCAGAGGAGCTCGAATCGCTCTATCAGGCCCTCGAAGGGCTTTTGCCGTGAAAAGATCGCTGAAGGGCAACCTGCTGCTGGCTGTCGCTTCCCTGATTTGGGGCACCGCTTTTGTGGCGCAAAGTTTGGGGATGGAGTACATCGGCCCCTTTACTTTCATGACCTCCCGCTCCTTTGTGGGCACCATCTCCCTGCTGCCGGTCATCGCCCTGCAAAACCGTTACAGGAAAAAACACCTCAAGACGACGCACATTCCGTCCTTAAACAAAAAGGCGCTCATCAAGGCTGGGATTGTCTGCGGCCTGATATTGAGTGTGGCCTCCAACTTGCAGCAATATGCCATGCAGTACACCACAGCCGGCAAAACCGGCTTTTTAACCGCCCTGTATATCCTGCTGGTACCCCTGGCGGGCTTCTTTTTTGGCAAAAAACCACCCCGCCTGCTGTGGTTTAGCATAGCGGGCGCTACGGTTGGCCTGTATCTGCTGAGCGTCACCAGCAAGTTCACCATCGAGCCAGCCGATTTGCTGGTCATCGCCTCGGCTTTTGTCTTCACAGGCCACATCATGGCTGTGGATTACTATTCGCCCAAGGTGTCGGGGGTGCAGCTGTCGGCCCTGCAGTTTTTGGTGGCAGGACTCACCAGCGCCGTCCCCATGTTTATTTTTGAAAATCCCCAGTGGGCCAACATCATCAAAAGCAGTCTGCCCATTTTGTATGCGGGCGTCCTGTCAAGCGGTGTGGCCTACACCCTGCAGATTATCGGCCAGCGCCTGACCACCGCCACCATGGCCAGCCTGATTATGTCAGCCGAGTCAGTATTCGCCCTCATCGGCGGGATGCTGATATTGGGCGAGAGCCTGACAGGCCGCGAGGCCATGGGTGCCGCCCTGCTGCTGCTTGCCATTATTTCTGCCCAGCTGGTGCAGTCACGCGCGAAAGGAATCACTCATGAAGCTGTTTAAACCCTTGACCATCAAAAATATGACCCTTAAAAATCGCCTGGTCATGCCGCCCATGTGTATGTATTCTGCCATTAACCAGGATGGCATGGTCACCCCTTTTCATATCGCCCACTACACCGCCCGCGCCATAGGCCAGGTGGGCCTGATTATTGTGGAGGCCACCGGCGTCACCCCCCAGGGACGCATCAGCAATGAGTGCTTGGGCCTGTATGATGACGACCAGATCGCCGGCATGCAGCAGGTGGTCGACAATGTGCACTACGCCGGCAGCAAAGTTGCCCTGCAGCTCAACCACGCCGGGCGCAAATCACAGACAGATACCTTCCCCCACCTGGCGCCCTCGGCTGTCTGCTACAACCATTATGCCGTCAATTATGACGAAATGACCCAGGCGCAGATCAATGAAGTGGTCGAAGCCTTTGCCCAGGCGGCCCGGCGCGCGGATGAAGCCGGCTTTGACGGCCTGGAGATCCACGCGGCCCACGGCTACCTGATCCACCAATTTTTAAGCCCGCTGGCAAACCAACGCAGCGATGCCTACGGCCAGGATCGCTCTTTGTTTTTAAACCAGGTGGTCGATGCCGTGCACAGCGTCTGGCCCCGGGAAAAGCCCCTGTGGCTGCGCATCTCCGCCACCGATTGGCTGGAAGGCAGCGTCGCGGTGCCGGATTGGTGCGGCTTTATCAATGGGCTCAAAGGTAAAATCGATATGGTGCATGTCTCCAGCGGTGCCCTGCAAAAGGCGGATGTCCACGTGTACCCAGGCTATATGCTGCCCCTGGCGCAGGGTATCCAGGCAGGTACGGGACTGCCCACCATCAGCGTGGGCTTGCTGAGCGATGAGCAGCTGATCATCAACGCCCTGGAGGATGACAGGTGCACCCTCGTGGCCCTGGGCCGTGAGCTGCTGCGCAGCCCCAACAAGCTATGTGAGCTGGCGGCACAATATGGCCGAATGGATCTGGTGACCAAAGCCTATGAACGGGCCTATCTGGAAAAATAAATAAAAAAATAACCAAAAAAAGCAGCGGCGCAATTTAGTTTGCCCGCTGCTTTTTGCTGCTGTTATTTATCTGCTGATGTAGTTGCTTCTCACATTTTTTATCGTCTCGATGCGCTGCTGCGCGAATATCTTGGCGGCCTGCTGGCTGGGCACGCCTTCCTTGTCGGCGATGGCCAGTATCTCAAGCAGGCGATCGTATATCTTGGCGGTGTCAGATATCGCGCGGTCTTTATTGTATCCCTGCAGCTCATGGTAGACATTGATGAGGCCGCCGGCGTTGATGACAAAATCCGGGCAGTAAATGATGCCCCTATCCATGATCATCCTGCCATGCAGGTCTTCATCCAGCAGCACATTGTTGGCAGAGCCGGCAATGATGGGCGCCTTGATTTGCGGGATGGTATCCGAATTGAGGCTGCCGCCCAGCGCGCAGGGGGAGAACACATCCACCTCCTGGCTGTAGATATCCTCAGGCGCCACAAACGCTACCTTGGGATGCTCTGCCTTCATGCGGTCAATGTGCTTTTGACTGATTTCGGTAAAGTAGATTTTCTTGGCCCCTGCCTCCAGCAGATAGCCGATGAGGTAGTAGCCTGTTTGGCCCGCACCCTGCACGGCGAAGCTATAATTCTCGATATCGGCATTGCCGTACTTGCGCTGCAGGCCGGCCTTGACGCCATAAAATACGCCCAGGCCTGTGATGGGCGAAGGGTTGCCCGATTTGCCCTCCAGGCCCACGACGTGGTCGGTCTCCATCGCCACATAGCCCATGTCCTTGGTGGAGGTGTTGACATCCTCCGCCGTGATATAGCGCCCATTGAGGCTTTGCACATAACGCCCCAGAGCGCGAAAGTAGGCTTCGCTCTTCACAGCGGCCGCGTCACCTATCAGCACGGTCTTTCCACCGCCCAGGTTGAGGCCGGAGGCAGCTGCCTTGTAGGTCATGCCGCGCGCCAGACGCAGACAATCCACCAGCGCATCCTCTTCGCTGGCGTAGTTCCAAATCCTCGTCCCGCCAAGCGCCGGGCCCAGGGTGGTATCGTGAATAACGGTGATTCCCTTCAGCCCCGTATACTGATCATAGAAGTGGACCACCTGTTCATAGTGATGTTTCTGCATGTGTTCAAAGACCTTGAGTTCGCCCATAGCACCCTCCCTATCATATGTTCTGTGGGCACATTATATTCTCTGCGGGGGTGAATCGCAAGGGTTTGTGGGAATTATGTTTTTTTGTTGCATTTATGAGCATTTTAAGTTATTCTGTCTCTGAACACAAAGCCCTGCAATGTCCACTTATTGGTAATATTCTCACAAGATGAGGAGCTCTTATGAAGATACTGGCCATCAACCTGGGCTCAACCTCCACCAAACTGGCTGTCTTTGAAGATACTGTCCCAGTGAGCACGGTCTGCCTGCGCCACCCCAAAACGGAACTGGCGAGGTACGCCGGCATCATGGCGCAGAAGGACTACCGCAGGAGCTTGATGGATGAGTGGCTCAGCGCAAACGGCCACCACCCCTCGCAGATGGATATCATCGTCAGCCGCTGCGGCCCCATCCGGCCCATGGCAGGCGGTACCTACCTCATAGACGAAGCGGCCATCCATGACGCCACCGACTGCCGCTATGGCGAGCACGCGGCCAATATCGGCCTGCTCATCGCGGATGAATGGCAGCGCACCTTTGGTATCCCCGCCGTGTTTGTCGACCCGCCCTGCACAGACGAGCTGGATACGGTCGCCCGGGTCTCGGGTTACGAGGGCATTGCCCGCCGCAGTGTCTTTCACGCCCTCAACGCCAAGCGCGTCATCCGCCTGTATTGTGACAAGGCGGGGCTGGACCCCCTTTGCAGCAGCTTTATCGTAGCCCACCTGGGCGGCGGCATCAGTGTAGCCGCCTTTGAAAATATGCGGGCCATAGATGTCACCAACGCCATCGACGGCGAAGGCCCCTTCTCGCCGGAGCGTTCGGGCAGCCTGCCCAGCGCCGGCCTGCTCAAACTGGTCAGCAGATTTGAAGGCAATGCAAAGGCGCTGCACACTGCCTTATACAGGCAGGGCGGCCTGCAAAGCTACTTTGATACCAACGACGTGGCGGCGCTGATTGACAGGGCGCAGAATGAGCCCGCGGTGCGTCTGGTGCTGGATGCCATGTACTACAATATCGCCAAGGCCATCGGCGCGATGGCGACCGTGCTGTCGGGCAAGGCAGCACAGATTATCCTCACCGGCGGCATGGCACACAATGCGGATGTGACAGACAGCATCAAAGCGCGCGTCGCCTTTATCGCCCCTGTCACCATCTACCCGGGCGAGGATGAACTGGCGGCACTCGCCCAGGGCGCCTATCGCTGCATCACAGGCCTTGAACAGGCCGGGAGGCTGTCATGACAACCAACACCTTTCCCCTGCCGGGCCGTCGGCTGTTTATTATCCTGGGGGCTTATGGCACCGGCAAAACAGAAATCTCCGTCAACCTGGCCCTGCAGCTGGCGCAAGCCGGCCGGCAGACGGCCCTGTGCGACCTGGATATCGTCAACCCCTATTTCCGCTCGCGCGACAAGGCAGCCCTTCTGCAGGAGGCCGGCATCCGCCTGATTGCACCCCCGGCCTTCACCCGCGCGGCCGATCTGCCCGCCATACCCGCCGGCCTGTGGCAGGCCATCCTCGATGAGAGCCTATCAAGCGTGCTGGATGTGGGTGGCGACAAGGAAGGCGCCCGTGTGCTGGCGGCCTACAATGAGCAGATTAAGCAGTACAATCCCTGCATCTGGTATGTGTTCAACGCCTCGCGCTACGACAACGATACAGCAGACCATGCCCTGCATAGCCTGCGCCAGATCCAGGACTATGCCGGTCTGCAGGCAGACGGCATCATCGCCAACACCCACCTGCTGGCAGAGACCACCCCTGACACAGTGCTTGAAGGCGCTGCCAGGGCGCAGGAGCTGTCCTGGCTGTCGGGTCTGCCCCTGGTGTGCTACGCGCTTGAGGAGACAATAGCGGGACAATTGCCTCAGCTGCAGCCTCAGCTGCCCCTCAGGCTGTACATGAAGCGACCCTGGGAATAGAACATTTTTACTCGCAGCTTTTTCACGCCATGACAACATATATAATGAGGAGATAACCATGAAAGGCATCGTCACCTTCAACCTTGACCGCTGCAAGGGCTGCGGCCTTTGCGTCGCCATCTGCCCCGTGCAGTGCCTGCGCCTGAATACCAAAGTAACCAACATCAAGGGCTACCACCCCTCGGGCATCGCCGAGCCCGAAAAGTGCATTGCCTGCGGCAACTGCGCCAAAATATGCCCCGATTCTGTGATCACCGTGCGAAAGATAGTGGAGAAGTAACATGCAAAAAGAGCTATGGAAGGGCAATGAGGCCATCGGTGAGGCGGCGGTGCGCGCCGGCTGCAAGGCATACTTTGGCTACCCCATCACACCCCAAAACGAGATCCCCGAATACATGAGCCGCCGCATGCCAGAGGTGGGCGGTGTCTTTGTGCAGGCAGAGAGCGAGCTGGCCGCCATCAACATGGTGTACGGCGCCTCGGCCGCCGG
>JAAZEI010000261.1 GCA_012512355.1 Clostridiales bacterium
ATCAATGCGGTTCAGAAACGGGGAAATATAAAATGCCTTCTGGGCTCCAAGGTATCGGCTTTTGAAGAAAAGGACGGCGAACTCTGCGGAGTACAGGTCTGCATTTCCGATCAGGAAGAAACGCTTCACATCCCACTGGATGGGCTTTTTATTGCTGTCGGGCTTGAGCCCCAAAACGATTGTTTTGCAGATCTCGTTCAGCTTGACTCTTGGGGCTATATCCAGTCTGATGAAAGCTGCCTGACCAAAACCCCCGGCATATTTGCGGCAGGCGATACCAGGGCAAAGCGTATCCGTCAGCTGACGACCGCTGTGTCCGACGGTACGGTCGCCGCCATCACGGCTTGCAGTTTATTCTGAATTTAACTCTGGAAATTTCCGCAATTTGCCTTCTAAACTTCGCTTTTCACCATATCCCTCGTTTTGTTTAACTGTTTAATCTCTGCCCACAACCACAAGCCAGTCAGCACAAAAGCCCCCAGGTCAGAGAAGGGTGCCGACCACCACACACCTTCCAGTCCCCACATGCGCGGAAGAATAATAAGCAGCGGGATAAAGATAATGATTTGTCTTGATAAACTGAGGATGGTTGCTTGATTTGCCTTGCCGACAGCCTGGAAATAACTCGAACTGATCATCTGCATGCCCACCAGGGGGATGAACTTCAAAAAGATGTCCATGCCACGAACACCCAGGTCTATAAACTGGGGATTCTTATTAAACAGCCCAATCAGCTGAGCAGGCCAAATCTTCGTGATGACAAATCCAAATGTAACAATAGCTGTCGCCCCCATGATTGATAGCTTCAAGGTTTCTTTCACCCTGTCAAACTGTTTGGCGCCATAATTATATCCGATGATTGGCTGTGCGCCCTGGCTGATTCCCATCGCAGGCATCACCAGAAACATGGTGATGCTCATAATGACACCGATCACAGCCAGCGCCATATCCCCACCATAATAAACCAGACTGCGGTTGAGGATTAACTGCTGCACACTGTTGGTTACCTGCAGAATAAAAGTAGGAAACCCTACAATGAAAATCCCTTTAACAACTGTTTTTTTGGGTCTCAGGTTCTCCAGACTCATTCTCAGACTGCTCTTCCTGGCAAAAAAATAATACAGCACCCAAGTGCTGCTGACACCGTAAGATATAATGGTAGCTGCCGCCGCTCCTTTAATTCCCCAATGAAATATAAATATAAAGACATAGTCGAGTATGATATTGGTCACTGTCCCAATCAGCATTGTGTTCATGGCAGTTCTCGGGTTGCCTTCTGCTCTGATAAAGTTATTCATACCCGTGCCGATGGCAAACAATACATTGCCAAGGAGGATGATCCTTAAGTAATCCATGGCGTAAGGCAGCACATCCGGACTGGCACCAAAAAATATCAGGAGAGGTTTTAGAAATATTAAGCCAAGGATTGACAGACTCACACCAACAATCACTAGCAGGACAAAGGCATTGCCCATAATTTGTTCAGCTTCTCCGCTCTTGTTCTCGCCCAAACGAATGGAGCTAAGAGAAGTAGCGCCCATGCCAATCAGCATCACACAAGCCATAAAAGTTGTCACAATGGGAAAGCTGACCGTTACACCTGCCAAGCCCAGGTCTCCCACACCGCGCCCTACAAAGATGCTGTCTACAATGTTATACAAAGCATTAACGATTAAGCCTATGATTGCAGGCAAGGAAAACTTAAGCAGTAATTTGGGAACCTTCTCAACTGCCATTTGATCATATTTCTTCATATTTCCACCTCTTTATTCATGAACCATCGTACACCATAGCATAAGGGGCAGAACAATTCCAGTCATATAATGGCTTGCTATGCGAGATCAAAGCTTACTTAAGCCTGTTTACAATAACTTTATAAGCTTGTTCTCTTATGCGTATGGATTCCATCAGCGTTTAAATATTGAATTCAAAATTAAGAGTTTTAGATGCTCATCATTATTTAACGCTATGATGTTTCATAGAATATAGATTAGACTCATGTCAGTATATATCTCTTTATAGTAAAAGAAACGCTCAGCCTGCGCTGAACGTTTCTTTTAGAGACCGGCGACGACCTACTCTCCCGGGCAGTTACCCACCAAGTACCATCGGCGCTGAAGGGCTTAACTTCTGTGTTCGGTATGGATACAG
>JAAZEI010000262.1 GCA_012512355.1 Clostridiales bacterium
CTAAAAACGCCCTGGCATTTAAATACTACGACCGCGACCGCATCATCATGGGCAAGCCCATGAAAGAACACCTGCCCTTTGCGATGGCCTGGTGGCATACACTGGTAGCAACGGGTACGGACATGTTTGGCCCGGGCACTGCTGACAAAAGCTTTGGCGCGGAGTCAGGCAGCATGGCGCACGCCAAGGCCAAGGTGGATGCAGGCTTTGAACTGATGCGGAAACTGGGCATCAGCTACTTTTGTTTCCATGATGTCGACCTGGTGCCGGAGGCCGATGATATCAAGGAAACCAACCGCCGCCTGGATGAAATCACTGACTATATGCTGGAGAAGATGAAAGAAACCGGCATCAAGTGCCTCTGGGGCACGGCCAATATGTTCTCAAACCCCCGCTTTATGAACGGTGCCGGCTCCAGCAACAGCGTGGATGTTTATTGCTTCGCGGCGGCCCAGGTCAAAAAGGCGCTGGAACTGACTGTTAAACTGGGCGGCAGGGGTTATGTGTTCTGGGGCGGGCGCGAAGGGTATGAGACCCTGCTCAACACCGACATGAAGTTTGAGCAGGAGAATATCGCGGCCCTCATGCACATGGCGGTTGATTACGGCCGCAAGATTGGCTTTGAGGGCACCTTCCTCATTGAGCCCAAGCCCAAGGAGCCCATGAAGCACCAGTATGACTATGATGCCGCTACCGCCATTGGTTTTTTAAAGCAGTATGGCCTCGATAAAGATTTTATGATGAACATTGAAGCCAACCATGCCACCCTGGCCGGCCACAGCTTTCAGCACGATCTGCGCATGAGCGCCATCAACAACATGCTGGGCTCCGTCGACGCCAACCAGGGCGATCTGCTGCTGGGCTGGGATACAGATGAATTCCCCTTCAATGTATACGAGACCACCCTGTGCATGTATGAGATATTAAAAGCAGGCGGGCTGAAAGTGGGCCTCAACTTTGATGCCAAGCCCCGCCGTCCCAGCTACACCGCGGAGGATGTTTTCCAAGCTCATATCCTGGGGATGGACTCTTTTGCCCTGGGACTCATCAAGGCAGCTGAGCTCATTGAGGATGGCCGCATGGATGCATTTGTCAAAGAGCGCTACAGCTCCTTTGACTCTGAACTTGGCCGGACAATCCGTTCAGGCAAAGCCACGCTCGAAGACCTGGCTGCCCGCGCCCAGTCTATGGGAAGCCCCGAGCTTCCCGGCAGCGGCAGGCAGGAGTACCTGGAAGGCGTTCTCAACAACATCCTGTTCAGGGGCTGAGCGATGAAATACGTCATTGGAATCGACCTGGGCACCAGCGGCACAAAAACCGTGCTCTTTGATGCTTCGGGCCGTCAGGGCTTTGAAGCAGAAATAAACTATCCGCTCTACCAGCCTCACAACGGCTGGGCTGAGCAGGATGCCCTGGACTGGCGCAATGCCTGTTTTGATACCATCAGGCAGGTGATCAAAGGCTCGGGTGTCGACAGAAAAGATATTGTGGGCATCGGCATATCAGGCCAGATGCAAGGCCTGGTGATGCTTGATGAGGCAGACGAGGTGCTGCGTCGCAGCATCATTTGGGCTGATCAGAGGACAGGGGAAGAGTGCAGGGACATTGAGGAGATTGTGGGGCGCGAGCGTTTGATGGACATCACGCTCAGCCCTGCCTTGACTGGCTTTACGCTGAGCAAAATACTCTGGGTACGCAAACATGAGCCTGAGATTTACAAGCGATGCCGCCAAATCCTGCTGCCCAAGGACTATCTTCGCTACTGCCTGACGGGTGACTTTGCCACAGAGGTATCCGATGCCAGCGGCACGCAGCTTCTGGATATCAAAAATCGGGATTGGAGCGAGGAGCTCCTGACGCTGCTGGATATCGACCCGGCGCTCTTGCCCAGGGTTTACGAATCCCCCGAAATTACGGGCTATATCAGCCGGGAGGCAGCAAAACAGACCGGGCTTTCCACCAGCACCGCGGTCGTCGGCGGAGCTGGTGACAACGCGGCGGCGGCCGTGGGCACAGGGGTTGTGCGGGAAGGCCGCGCCTTTACCACCATCGGCACCTCCGGTGTTGTCTTTGCGCATACGGACGATCTCAAGGCAGACCCCCAGGGGCGCATTCACAGCTTTTGCTGCGCCGTCCCCGGCGCCTGGCACGTGATGGGGGTCACCCAATCCGCCGGCTTGTCCCTGCAGTGGCTGCGCAATAATTTCTACCCTGAGGATCAGGAGTATGAGAAGATCAACCAGGACATCGCGCAAACACCGGTGGGCGCAGAGCGCTTGCTGTTTACCCCTTACCTGATGGGCGACAGGACACCTCATCTGGATCCCTTAAGCCGGGGCGCCTTTGTCGGCCTATCCGCTATGCACACCAAAAAACATATGGCCCGCGCCGTGATGGAGGGTGTATGCTTTGCCCTCAAAGAGAGCCAGACCCTGCTGACTGAATTGGGGGTCTGCGCCAATGTCATGTCCTTATGCGGCGGCGGCGCCAAAAGCCCGGTTTTTCGCCAGATGCTGGCTGATGTCTACCGCTTGCCCTGCAATCTGCCCCTGATGACGAACTCGGCGGCTTTGGGGGTAGCCATTTTGGCTGCAGTCGGCTGCGGAATGTACAGCAGCGTACCCGAAGCCTGTGACGAAATTTTAAAATTCAAAGAGGCTGAAAAGCCTGATGAAAAAAACGCAGAGACTTACCGCCAATATTACGAGGTATATCGCGGTATTTATCCTGCCTTGAAAGAGACCTATCTTGCCATGTCCAAGCTGTGATGCCTGTATATCCAAATCTTTGCTGATCAGGAGGTCAAATGAACAGAGTAGAAGCCACAAAGCTGGCCGAGCAATTGGTCAGCCGCATGACGGTTGAAGAAAAGGCATCCCAGCTGCGCTATGACGCGCCGGCTGTACCACGCCTTAATATTCCTGAATACAATTGGTGGAACGAAGCCCTGCATGGTGTTGCCCGCGCGGGCACGGCGACTGTGTTTCCCCAGGCCATCGGCCTGGCGGCCATGTTTGATCAGGAGGGCCTGGAGGAAATTGCCGATACCATTGCCACTGAAGGACGGGCGCGATATAACATGCTGTCCGCCTTGGGTGACAGGGACATCTTCAAGGGACTTACTTTCTGGAGCCCCAATATCAATATTTTCCGTGACCCCAGGTGGGGGCGCGGTCAGGAAACCTATGGCGAGGACCCCTACCTGACAAGCCGTCTGGGCGTTGCCTTTGTGAAAGGGCTGCAGGGCGAGGGAGAGTATTTAAAGTCCGCGGCCTGTGCCAAGCACTATGCCGTACATTCAGGGCCAGAAGCGCTGCGGCATCAATTTGACGCCCTCACCAATGAAAAAGACCTGCGCGAAACCTATCTGCCTGCCTTTGAAGCCTTGGTGAAGGAAGAGAAGGCAGAAGCTGTGATGGGGGCCTATAACCGTGTTAATGGCGAGCCCTGCTGCGGCAGTCCGACCCTGCTGGTTGATATTTTGCGTGATGAATGGGGCTTTGAAGGGCATGTCGTCTCTGATTGCTGGGCAATCGTCGACTTTCATAAGCATCACATGGTGACTTCCACAGCACCGCAGAGTGCTGCTTTGGCCATTGAAAACGGCTGTGATCTCAACTGCGGCAATACCTACCTGCACCTGCTGACGGCGCTGCAGGAAGGGCTGATTGATGAAGGCCTGATTCACCGCGCGGCCGTGCGCCTGTTCGCCACCCGCTATCTTTTGGGCTTGTTTGACGAAAACTGCGCCTTTCACAAGATTAATCCGCTGGAAAATGACAGTGAAACGCATGCGGATCTTGCGCTGCGCGCGGCCGAGAACAGCATGGTGCTTTTGCACAATGATGGTCTTTTGCCCCTGGACATGGACAGCATCAAGACGGTTGCCGTTGTTGGGCCGGCCGCTGACAGCCACTCAGTGCTGGAGGGCAATTACAACGGGACTTCATCCCAGTACACCACGATGCTTGAAGGCGTCAGAAAAGCGTTTGACGGCAGGGCCAGGGTGATTTACGCAGAGGGTGCCAAACTGAGCCGACCCAAGGATTCTGTGTTATCCCAGTACAAGAATGATCGTTTGCAGGAAGCTGTCTGGGCAGCGGGTCAAGCGGATGTCACCATTTTGTGCGTGGGCCTGGATGCCACCCTTGAAGGCGAAGAAGGCGACATGGGCAATGTCTATTTCTCCGGCGATAAAGAGAATCTGGCCTTCCCGCCAAGCCAGCAGCCTCTGATTGACGCGATGAAAAAACACGCCAGGAAGCTCGTCATTGTGGTGACTTCCGGCAGTGCGCTGAATATTACCGGCGGCAATGCCATCCTCTGGGCCAATTATCCCGGACAGGCCGGCGGTGAGGCGATGATGAATATTCTTAGCGGCAAAGTATCGCCCTCGGGCAAACTGCCCATCACCTTTTATCATTCAGCAGAAGATCTGCCCCAATTCACCGATTACAGCATGAAAAACCGCACCTACCGCTACTATGAAGGCGAAGCGCTCTATCCCTTTGGATATGGGCTCAGCTATGTGGATTTTGATTACTCAAATGTTGATTTTGACGGCAGGGTCTTAGCTGCGGATGTCGAAAACACCGGTGACATGGACGCCGCGGAAATTGTGCAGGTTTATGTGAAGGGCGAGTCAAGTTTTGCCCCCCTGCATCCGCGCCTCTGCGCCTTTGAACGGATCAACCTTGCGCCGGGCGAGAAAAAGAGGGTAGAGCTTGCCCTTGATCCGGATGCCTTCATGGTATTTAATGACGCGGGTCTAAAGGTTTCAGGCGGCCAATCTTTCACGCTGTATGTCGGCGGTTCGCAGCCTGACAAACGCAGTGAGGAGCTGACGGGACAGGAAGTGCAAAGACTCACTTATACCAAAGAAAACTGATTGGGTGAGGGTATCAGCAGAAAGTTGGAACAGGAGCTGACTGTCTGCAGTCTGATTAAAAATTCATTGGCGGCAGGGAGATGGATTCATAGCAATCGATTCTGCCGGCAATGAATTTTTTGATGTGCTGATACAAGCGCAAACCCATCTTATACTACTCTCAATCATCAATGCTCAGCTCAGCTGGTAAGTTCCTTGCTTCATTGGGCTGTCATACAGTCTATTGTCCGCACTTCGGACGACTGCATTTTGCCCATCGCTCAGTCAGCCTAGACTGCGCTGCGCTACCGTCACCTCAATGGGCGCAGTCTGTCGCAAGCCATGCTTGCTTTTCCTGCTTGTTTTGGTGGCTTCCTCCGCCTAACTCATTCCGCCGCTGGCGGCGTTAGGCTCCGGAACATTTTCTCGACCCAGCGTAGATAAAAAATCTTCCGAAGCATCGGTGCATTTATTCATTCGAATAGTATTACTTCATACTTCATCTTTTAAATATTTCAAAGCAAGGCTTGACGGCGCCATCCGTTTCTAAGATTGACACCTCAGGATTATCCTGTTAAATTTTATTAGATTTGGGTTGATCAGGATCGCAGGTTCAGCCTGCACGACGATATGAAAGCAGAGGGCGTCATGAGCGTTATTACAATTGTGGGAGCCGGCATGATGGGTGCTGCGATGGCCTTTCCTGCCCGTGGCAATGGGCATGAAGTACGACTGGTCGGCACCCATCTCGACCGGGAAATTATCCAGGAAGCCAAAGAGACCGGCTATCATAAGACCTTAAAGCATCAGCTGCCGGAGGGTGTTAAGTGCTATCAGATAGAGGAGCTTGCGCCGGCACTTGAAAAGGCTGATCTTCTCCTTGGTGGCGTGAGCAGCTTTGGGGTTGATTGGTTTGCAGATCATATTCTCACCGTTATACCTCAGACACTGCCCGTACTCAATATCACCAAGGGGTTGGTCCATCAGGGCGGTGGCCAGCTGCTGAGCTATCCCGAATATTACGCGCAGAAACTGGGCCATAAGAAGCTTTCGCTCAATGCGGTGGGCGGCCCCTGCATTAGTTTTGAACTGGCAAGCCATGACCCCACAGACATTTGTTTTTGCGGTGAGGATATCGCGCTTTTGCGAAACATGAAAAAACTGTTCAAAACCTCTTATTATCACATCAGCCTGTCCACGGATGTCAGGGGTGTGGAGTTCGCCGTGGCGCTTAAAAATGCCTACGCGCTGGGCGTCACGCTGGCGATTGGCCTGTCCAAAAAAAGGGACGGTCAGGAGCATTATAATTCGCAGGCCGCCCTGTTTGGTCAAAGTGTTAAGGAAATGAGCAAGATTCTGGCGCTGTATGGCTGCGGCAGTCAAAACCTGTCTCTTGCCGCGGGGGATTTGTATGTAACGGTTTTTGGCGGCCGCACCCGCAAGATTGGCACCCTCCTGGGCATGGGATATTCCTTTGACGATGCAGTAGCACAGCTGGAGGGTGTCACTCTGGAGTCGATAGTCATAGCGCAGCGTACAGCGGATGCCATCAGCGCATTGGCCGAGCAGGGAAAGGCAAAGCCTGAGGATCTTCCCCTGCTCAGACACATCGAAAATATCATGCAGGGCGCGCCTGCAAACCCGATGCCCTGGGATGCATTTGAAACTGAAATGCAGTAAGGTGACTTAATTTTATTTCCAAGATTGCGGGCCAAGTAGCACAAAATATTTTTGATTGATTTGGTAAACACAAAACGGGGCGTATACTTGCAGGGCTATGGCGAGTGATGGCTTGGGGAGCAGGGTATCACAGCAGGGGGTGCGGCAGATGCTGTTTTTGGCGCTCATTTATCTGATCTATATCAGCATCGGCCTGCCCGATGCTGTGCTGGGCGCGTCCTGGCCTCTGATGCATGCTGCCATTGGTGTGCCCATGAGCAGTGCGGGTTTTATTTCGCTTGTCACTTCCTGCGGGACAATTTTTGCCAGCCTGTTTTCACATCGCGCGATTCACCGGTTTGGCACAGGCAAGGTAGTTGCGCTGAGTATATTGTTCATGGCCATCGCCCTGCTGGGCACGGCATTATCTCCCTCCCTTATCTGGCTGCTGGTTTTTGCCCTGCCGCTGGGGCTTGGGGTCGGGGCTGTGGACAGCGGCCTGAATGTGTACGTAGCCCAGCACTATCAAGCCCGCCATATGAATTGGCTGCACTGCTTTTGGGGGCTAGGCGCCATGACAGGGCCGCTGCTGGTCTCTTTTTTCAGCGCCGGGGGCTATGGCTGGCAGCGCAGTTATTTTACCTTTTCCCTCTTGCAGTTTGGCCTCACAGGCCTGGTTATTATGGCGCTTCCCGGGTGGAAAAGGCACCAGAATAGTGAGAAAATTGCGCAGCACCAACAGCCGGATACCCAGCCTGGCAGGGGGATGATGTCTCTTTTCTCGGGAAAAGCAGCCCGATTGGCCACGCTCACATTTTTTATATACACTGCCATCGAATCCAACATGATGCTCTGGGGCGCCAGCTACCTCGTGCAGGTGAAACTTGCAAGCCCCCAAACCGCAGCAGCCTGGATCTCTCTGCTGTTTTTGGGCATCACGGCAGGACGCCTGCTCAGCGGTTTTGTTTCCATCAGGCTGCGCAATGAAGTGCTGATTCGCTCTGCCAGTATTCTGGTGATCATCGGTTTTGTGCTGCTGTTAATCTCCGCCGATTCCTGGCTGACCATCAGCGCTTTGACGCTCATCGGCTTTGGGTTCGCGCCAATTTTCCCCTCCATGATGCACGAGACGAGCAGCAACTTTAAAATGGGCGAGGTGCAGGCGGCCATTGGGCTGCAAATGGCTTTTGCCTATGTCGGAAATACGGTCATGCCGCCTCTTTTGGGTTATTTGTACACCGGTATTTCCTTTGTATGGATGCCCCTTATCCTGCTGTTTCTGTCCATGGTGCTGTATGCCTGCACAAGCTATTTATTCAAACTGAGGAAAATATCAAATTAGGCGAATGTGCACAATTTTTGTATACTGGCTGAGGGTATACTTTGAATCTTTAAAAATTTAAGCGGTCTGACACAAGAAGGGGAGTAGGAAAGATGCTATTTTTATCGCTCATCTATCTGACCTTTATTATGCTGGGGATTCCCGGTTCGCTTCTGGGTTCTTCCTGGCCCATGATGCACACAGCACTGGGTGTGCCTCTGAGCAGCGCGGGGCTGATCTCTATCATCACCACTGGCGGAACCATTGTCTCAAGTCTGTTTTCGCACCGGGTGGTTCGCCGCTTTGGCACAGGCAAGGTCACGATGGTCAGTGTCCTGTTCATGGCCGCAGCGCTCCTTGGCGCCGCAATGTCTCCCTCCATCATTTGGCTTATGCTTTTTGCGATACCGCTGGGGCTTGGCGCAGGCACCATCGACGCGGGCCTCAATGTCTATGTGGCCGAACACTATCAGGCCCGGCATATGAACTGGCTGCACTGTTTCTGGGGCGTTGGCGCCATGATAGGGCCCCTGCTGGTCTCGCGTCTGAGTGCCGGCGGTCATGGCTGGCAGACAAGTTATTTCACGGTCGCCTTTTTGCAGTTTGGTGTGGCTGCGATTCTATTCTTTACCCTGCCGGAATGGAGACGGCGCGAGAGCGCGCACCGGCTTGAGGACATCAGCCGGCCAACACAGCAGGCGCACAAAAGCGCTCTCTTGATCATCCATAACAAAAGCGCGCTGCTGGCTTTGCTCGCCTTTTTCTTGTTTACTGCCATCGAAGCCAGCATGATGCTGTGGGGCGCCAGCTATCTGGTGCAGGTGAAGCTAGTCAATGCGCAGACGGCTGCCGGCTGGGTCTCTCTGCTGTTTTTGGGCATCACCGCAGGCCGGCTGATCAGCGGCTTTGCCTCCATTAAGCTGAGCAATGAGAGGATTCTTCGCTTTGCCGGCATCCTGATTCTGGTGGGCTTTGTCCTCCTGCTGCTGCCCCTATGGCATTGGCTGGCCATCACGGCCCTCATGCTGATAGGCTTTGGCCTGGCGCCGATCTTTCCGGTGATGATTCATGAAACCCCTCACAATTTTGGCAAAGAGGATGCCAAGGCCGCAATCGGCCTGCAGATGGCTTTTGCCTACACCGGCAGTACCTTCATGCCGCCGCTGCTTGGCTATTTGTATTCCGCGATTTCCTTTGTGTGGATGCCGCTGATTCTCTTGGTGTTCGCGGCGGGGATGTACGGCTGTATCCATTTCCTGTTTAAACACCGGATGCCCGCCAAGGCCTAGGCAAGAACTTTTTCAGGCATCCTGCCAATAAAGCGGACACCTATTGACGCTGCCCGCTCACAAGACATAATCATAGCGTAAAAACACCGACCTCTTTTCGAACTGAGGATAAAATGATAGAGTGAGAGGATGATGTTATTTTTGGTGTGTATAAAAAGACTCTTTGCTAAAAGATGAGCCAACATCATCTGGAGGTACAATTTTCTTGATTCATGCGGCAGACAAGTTGAAAACATGGGTGCGTAAACTGTTTGGCACAGAGGGCACAAGCCCCAAGAGGAGTGCGCACAAAAATCATAAAAAGCGACGGGTAAATGCACGGGCTGTCGTGCTGGTTCTGCTTGTTTTATATCTTTCCGCCGCATTGTATCCGTATGTTACTGTTCCGGATTTCCCTGAACCTAAAGCTGGTATAGAGCACCTTTACTCAAGTGATCATTCAGATGACCGTGCAGGAATCC
>JAAZEI010000263.1 GCA_012512355.1 Clostridiales bacterium
AGGAAGTGGCTCAAAATGTCATTCTGACACGCAATGAGAGATTCCTATCGATAGAAGATTTAAAAAAGCGTACAAAAATTACATCCAGCACTGTAGAATTGCTTAGAGAAGCGGGAGCGCTCAATAATCTATCAGAAACTAATCAGATAGACTTCTTTACTATGATTTGACGTATTGGCAAGTTAAGTGACAGGTTCATAAATTTAGCCGAAGGCATAGCATAATTTGCTTGTACATCAAGACATTGTATGTTATGATTGCTTTGTAATTGACTATGGAAAGAAGGGTTTAACGAAGAGTGGGAGTTGCGTTAGGGGAGTTTGTGCTTAGCACAGATCTTTTCTGCACGCAACTAATACCCGCTTTTTGTGTTTTATAAAAACATGGCTAAATCAAAAAGTAAGCTAAACATTAGAAAAATTTGTCTTCAATTAGCGCAAGAGTTAGGATATGAGTTGGTTGGCGCAGGGTATGAAAAAGAAAGCACCGGTCAGTATTTGCGAGTTTATTTAGACAATGAAACAGGAATCACACTGGATGACTGTGAGAGGTATCATCGCAAGATATATGATTTGCTTGAAGAAGCAGAATATGATTTTTTAGAAGTATCCTCACCCGGCCTAGACCGCCCTATTACATCTCCCGGGTATGCTAAAAAAGCAGAAGGCTGCCCGGTAGAAATAAAACTGTATCAACCCATAGATGGCCAAAAACAGTTTATTGGTATATTTGCAGGATTAGATGAGAATGGGTATCATTTGATGGTCGGCGAAAGAAACATGATGTTTCCTATAAAAAGCGTCGCCCTGGCCAGAAGAATCATAGATGTAGAGCAAGTGCTTGCGCAGCAGGCTGAGCAGCAGGAGGAGGAAAGTATATGAGCAGTGACAAGCTTGATTTATTAGATGCAATATCCATGTTGGCCCGCGAAAAGGACATAAATGAGAGCATCTTGGTTGATACCATAGAGGAAGCGCTGAAGGTAGCTTATCGCCGCAATAACAAATTGAACAGTGCCGGCCAAAACCTGACTGCACACCTAACCAAAAAGGAAGGTGCAAAGCTCTATGCCCGTAAAGTCGTCAGTGAAGTGGTAGAAGAACCCGATCTTCAGATTTTACTTGAGGATGCCTTGAAAATTCGCCCGGATTATCACGTGGGAGATATTGTAGAAATTGATGTAACTCCTTCTGATTTTGGCCGTGTTGCTGCACAGACAGCCAAGCAAATGCTCGTACAGCGCATTCGTGAAGCAGAACGGGGCAAAATATACGATGAGTATATTGAGAAGGAAAATGAAATTCTTACCGCCATTGTTCAGCGAGTTGAGCCAAAGGCAATTTATGTAGAGCTAGGACGAACCGAAGGCATCATGGAACACAGTGAATTTATGCCGGGTGAAGAGTACCGCGATGATGACCACATCAAAGTATACGTTTTAAAAGTGCACAGGTCAGGTCCCGAATCCAACCGTACCCCTCAGGTGTATGTAAGTCGAATTCATCCGGGTCTGGTCAAGCGCTTATTCGAAATGGAAGTGCCTGAAATAGCTACCGGTCTTGTTCAAATTAAATCTATCGCCAGAGAAGCGGGAAGCCGAACCAAAATTGCAGTACACTCGGTGGAACCTATGATCGACCCCGTGGGCGCTTGTGTGGGCCCAAGAGGATCACGCGTGGAAAATGTTGTTAAAGAACTCAAAAACGAGAAAATTGACATCATCAAGTGGTCAGCAGACCCGGCAGAGTTTGTTGCAAATGCTCTTAACCCTGCTCACGTAGTTAGTGTTTTTATCTCTGAAGGCGAAAAAATCTGCCGTGTTGTCGTTCCGGATATGCAGCTATCGCTTGCTATTGGAAAAGAAGGACAGAACGCCAGGCTGGCAGCAAAATTAACCGGTTGGAAGATTGATATCAAGTCGGAAACTCAAGTAGCTGAATTGATGCGTGAGCAGGGTATTAACCCCGATGACATTGCTCCCGAAGATGAATATCCTGACCAGGAGTATAGCGGAAACTTTGATATTCCATACGATTCGGAACTTTGAGTGAAAAGGAAAAACCATGCCAAAGAAAATCCCCATGCGTATGTGTGTAGGCTGTCGTGAAATGAAGCCCAAAAAGGAACTTTTAAGAGTTGTGCGATCATCTGAAGGTGATGTATCAATGGATACGACAGGAAAAAAATCAGGGCGCGGAGCTTATGTATGCTATCAGGAAGATTGCCTTCTAAGAGCGCTCAAACAGCGGCAGCTCGACAGAGCTTTGGAAGTGAATCTATCCCCGGAACTGACAGAACAATTGAAAGAAGCTTTGACAAAGCTACTGGTAAAGACTCAGCATGTTTGAACAAAAAATACGAGGACTGCTGGGACTTGCGACAAGAGCAGGGCAGATGCTGATAGGTTCCGGTCGCGCGCTTGAACATGTGAGACAGGAGAAATCAAGCTTAGTCTTTCTGGATGAATCGGCATCTGAAAACACTGCAAAACGATTTAAGGATGCTTGCCAATCACATCAGGCGGATTGCAGAGTGCTAAATAAAGGCATATTAGGTCAAGCTATTGGAAAACCGGGAACCATGGTAGCGGCGGTATTGCCTGGAGGCATTGCAGATAAACTGAGCGAAGCGATCAACAAATTAGATAACAAAATTTAAGAATGATACATTGCGGAGGACAAGGGTTTAATGACAAAGGTTAGACTGAAAGAAGTCACCAAAGAACTGAATCAAACAGCGGGCGTGATTATTACGGAAACAGATCGTCTCAAGCGAAATGCTGAGGCCTTGCTTCAAATGCTTCGCCAGCAGGAAAATCGTTTCTTGCGTCAGGAGGATGAAGAGCGTCAGCGTGCCAAGCTAGAGCAGCAGCAACAGCTGATGCAGCAGCAAACTAAGGCCTGGACAATGCCCGATGATGAAACCCTTGTTGCTGATGATTCTTCACAAACAAGTGAGGCAGCCCCAACTGTGACAAAGAAACCCAGAAAGACAGCTGCTTCTTCTGCGGCTGTTCCTGTGGGGGAAGAAGTTATTGTTTCTGCTGAAAAACCTGTGGTAAAAGCTGAACATACTTCCGTCACAGACGAAGAAATAAAATCTGCACCAGCAGATGTGGGTAGTATACAGGCCTCTGAGAGTAAAGCAGATACAAGTGCTGAAAAACCAAGCACTTCCGTACAAACTGAAAAAACTGCTAAACCTGCTGCGGCTACGACTGCCCGTCCATCTTCGGGCGCACAGCAATATAGTCGCCCTGCAGCGGCACCCGGTGCTCAGCAATATGGTCGACCCGCACCCGGCGCTCAGCAGTATGGCCGCCCCGCACCCGGCGCTCAGCAGTATGGCCGCCCCGCACCCGGTGCTCAGCAGTATGGCCGCCCCGCACCCGGCGCTCAGCAGTATGGCCGCCCCGCACCCGGCGCTCAGCAGTATGGTCGACCCGCACCCGG
>JAAZEI010000264.1 GCA_012512355.1 Clostridiales bacterium
AAGCTTAGTGCCGACGATGCCGCCCAAATAGCGATACAACGGAATCTCCAGCGCTTTGGCAGCGGCATTGGCGGCCGCCATGCTGACGCCCAGCAGGGCATTTGCGCCTAGCTTGCCTTTATTGGCGGTGCCGTCCAGCGCAATGATAACTTCATCCAGCTTGCGCTGATTGAGGGCATCCATGCCCAGGATTTCAGGGGCAATGACTTCGTTAACATTCTGCACTGCCTTTAAAACACCTTTACCGCCGTAGCGAGACTTGTCGCCATCACGCAGTTCAACCGCTTCACGCGTGCCTGTTGAGGCGCCCGAGGGCACGGCTGCCACGCCAACATCACCGGATGCCAGGCAGATTTCGACCTCGATGGTGGGGTTGCCGCGTGAATCCATAATCTCGCGCGCTTTGACAGAAGTGATGCTTGTGTAATCGTTCATCTTTAGTATTCCTCTCTTAATCCAAATTCAGCATTCTCAACCCACTCATTAGGTCGGTTGACATGCCTGTATAGCTCTTCCATGACACGGGCATGCATGGCTTCCTGATCAATCAGAAAAGCGTACAGCGCCCTGTCATCCGGGTCTTCGCTGGCAGCGAGCAGCTTTTCGTACTGAGCGGCCGCTTTTTTTTCCATCTGCCAGGCTGCATGGTAAATATCAACCTGCTCGGTGGGGGCGGGGATATCATCCTTGACCACCTCCATGCTGTAGAACAGCTCCGCCACCTTTTGGGTGATGCCGCTGTCGGTCAGCTCATAGGGCAGTTTATCCCGGCTGGCCATGAGCAGCATGGCATGACGGCGTTCGTCCTCCGCCAGCAGGTTGAGCACCACTTTTAATGCAGAATGGCTATGTTTGGCAGCATGATCGCTGTAAAAACGCTCGCCCTCCTGTTGGATTCGAATGGCTTCATTTAGCATGGGCATGCACAGCCCTCCTCTCATAAAAAAGGCATTAATTTACTAATCATATGATAGCCTTGTCCTATAAAGTTGTCAAGGAAAAACTGCCTTCATCTGCTTGGATGTCGTTTATAAAATAACTTGTTTTCTCTTTTTCAATTACACCTTTTGATCAGGCGCGCTGCATGCTATAGTAAATACGAAGCAAGATGAGGAAGCTAGGTGAGCCAAAAATGAACATCCAGCCAATTGCCCATATCAAAACAGATTTCCCAACAAAATTTGGCATTCCCCGCCAAAGCGGCCTGGCGCCGAACTTGGAAGCCACCATCATCTTTGAGCCGGCATACCGCAGCCCCCAGGCGCTGCGCGGCATCGAAGGGTTCAGCCATTTGTGGCTCATCTGGGGTTTTTCTGCCAATACAGACAAGGCATGGTCGCCAACTGTCCGCCCGCCGCGTCTAGGCGGTGATGCCCGCATGGGGGTATTTGCCACGCGCTCGAGCTTCCGTCCAAATGGGCTGGGGCTTAGCTGTGTGCGATTGCTGGGGCTTGAGGACAGCCCCGAGGGAAAAGTTCTGCTGGTTGCCGGCGCTGACCTGATGGATAAAACACCCATCTATGACATCAAGCCCTATCTCCCCTATGCCGATAGTATTGCGGATGCCGCCAGCGGCTTTATCAGCAGCCACGACTGGCCAAAGCTAGAGGTGACGGATCCGCAGGGTGCCCTGGCCCTTATCCCCCCCAGCAAACAGGCAGCGCTGATAGATGTGCTCGCTCAGGATCCCCGGCCTGCTTATCAGGATAATCCAAGCCG
>JAAZEI010000001.1 GCA_012512355.1 Clostridiales bacterium
TCTGGGGTGAGAAGTACGAGGCGCAGCGCTAGCGCGGCCTCAATTTTCGCATCACCAAAACCAAAAACGAATATAAAAGGAATCTTATCATGAACAAACTTGATTTTGAGGTGCAGCGCAGGCGCACCTTTGCCATCATCAGCCACCCGGACGCCGGCAAGACCACCCTCACCGAAAAGCTCCTGCTCTACGGGGGCGCCATCCGCCAGGCCGGCAGCGTCAAGGCGCGCAAGGCAGCGGCGCACGCCACCAGCGACTGGATGGAGATTGAAAAACAGCGCGGCATCTCCGTCACATCAAGTGCCATGCAGTTTAACTTTGAAGGTTATCACATCAATATCCTGGATACCCCCGGCCACCAGGACTTTAGTGAGGATACTTATCGTGTGCTGGTGGCAGCCGACAGCGCTGTGATGCTGCTTGACGCGTCGCGCGGTGTCGAGGAGCAGACCATCAAGCTATTCAAAGTCTGCCGCATGCGGGGCATCCCCATTTTTACTTTTATCAACAAAATGGACCGTGCTGCCAAGGATCCCTTTGTGCTGATGGAAGAACTTGAGCAGGTGCTGGGCATCAAAAGCTGCCCGGTCAATTGGCCCATCGGCACCGACGGTGACTTTCAGGGTGTCTACCACCGCGACACAAAAAGCATTGAACTGTATTTTTCAGGCGACCACGGCGCCACCAAAGCCAAAAAAACCGAAGTGGCGCTGGATGATCCTGCCCTCCCGGGCATGCTGGCGCCCGCATACATCAAGCGACTGCGCGAGGAAGTTGAACTGCTTGATGAGGCAGGCGACCCTTTTGACCTGGATGCCATCAGAAAAGGCGAATTGACACCCTTGTTTTTTGGCAGCGCCATCACCAACTTTGGCGTAGAGCCTTTCCTCAACCGTTTCCTCAGCTATACCCTGCCCCCTACACCGCGCGAAAGCGACCAGGGCAGCATCAGCCCCTACTTTCCCGAATTTACTGGGTTTGTCTTTAAAATTCAAGCCAACATGAACCCGGCTCATCGTGACCGTCTGGCTTTTGTGCGGGTGGTCAGCGGCGAGTTTAAACGGGATATGTTCGCCTGGCACTCAGGCACCGGCAAACAGATCCAGCTAAAAGCGCCCCAGCAATTCATGGCAGATGAGCGGGCCATTGTGGAAGTGGCTTATCCCGGCGATATCATCGGCCTGTTTGACCCGGGTGTCTATCACCTGGGTGATACCCTGTCAGAGAAGACCAAGCTGCGCTTTGAAAAAATCCCCATCTTTGCCCCTGAGCACTTTGCCCGTGTACGGCCGCTTGACAGCATGAAACGCAAGCAGTTCCTCAAAGGCGTGGCCCAGCTAAGTGAAGAAGGTGCCATCCAGACCTTTACCAGGGATGAACTGGGCCTTGAGCAGAGCATCATCGGTGTTGTGGGTGTGCTGCAGTTTGATGTGCTCAGTTACCGGCTCAAAAACGAATACGGCGCCGAGCTGCTGATGGACAGCCTATCCTGGCGCTTTGTGCGCTGGATTACCCAAAGCCCCAAGGATATTGAGGACCTCAACCTCACATCGACCACCCACCGCGGACGGGACAGGCGTGAGCATCCCGTGCTCTTCTTTGAAAATGAATGGAGTATTCGCCTGGCTCAGGAAAAAAACCCCGGTCTGCAGCTGAGCGATATTGAGCCGACCGGAGCTTTTGAAGACTGACAAAATAAATCTTTTGAATATAAAACTTGAATTCCAAAATTTTAAATTTAAATTGAATAAGATCATTCGTTTCACGAAAACCACCCTCGAATAGTCTTTGACATGGAAGAGGAGCATAGATGAATGCCATCGAGATCCATCAGCTGACACGCGACTACGGGAGCGGCCGTGGCGTGTTTGATGTGTCCATCACCATAAAAACCGGTGAAGCCTTTGGCTTTCTTGGCCCCAATGGTGCTGGCAAAACCACCACCATCCGTCACCTGATGGGGTTTTTGCGGCCGCAATTGGGCACCTGCCGGATAAACGGCCTTGACTGCTGGAAGGACAGCGCGGTCATCCAATCAAACCTCGGTTATATACCAGGCGAAATGAGCTTCTTTGATGACCTCAGAGGAGATGAATTCCTGGATTTTTTTGCGAAGTATCGGGGCAGCAGCCTAGCCCGCAGCCGCAGCAAAGAGCTGATGGAGCGTTTTGAATTTGACCCGAGCTCTAAAATTAAAAAAATGAGCAAAGGTACAAGACAAAAGCTTGGAATCATCAGCGCGTTCATGCACGACCCAGAAATCCTCCTGCTGGATGAGCCTTCAAGCGGCCTGGACCCTTTGATGCAAAACCGCTTCATCGACCTGGTCAATGAAGAAAAACA
>JAAZEI010000265.1 GCA_012512355.1 Clostridiales bacterium
ACTCCCATGAAGCACATATCTTAGAGAATAAATCTCATTGGATGGACTTAGAAGATGCTGCCGCTCTTAACTGGATGGCAAAATTCAGACGTAATCCACTACCAGAGAAAATCGCCTGGCGCCAGGAGGAGTCTGAGGCTATACCCAGTTCTTTCTATTGGGTGAGCATACCTCCCTCCTGCAAGCCCCACAAGGGGGATACCCTCATCATCAATCGCCAATCCAACACTTTTAACATAGAGAAATCCGACTACCCGCAAATCACCATCAATCTGAACGATAAAATGATTGATTTCAACAAACCGGTGAGGGTCGTCTTTGGAGAAAAAGAACTTTTTAGCGGAAGGGTCCAACGCTCTATCCTGAGCATCTACGAAAGCATTCAAACACGCGGAGATCAGGACTATATTTTCTGCGCACAAATCCAAGTAAACACAAAATAACTCTATTTAAATTATGTCAAAAACTATTCTCTAAACAGGTGGTACCGGTTATATAGGAAGTCACACCGCGGTGGAACTTCTAAATGAAGGATATGAAATTATTTGCGTGGATAACTGTTACAATAGCAGCCCAGATGTACTGAATAGAATCGAGAAAATCACCTCCAAGAAGGTTAAATTTTATCATGATGATATTCTCGATGCTGCTGCCTTAAAGCGTATCTTTTCTGAAAACAAAGTGGATGCAGTTATCCATTTTGCAGGCCTTAAGGCCGTTGGAGAATCGGTTTCCATACCCTTGCAGTACTACCATAACAATATCTCCGGAACCTTGGTTCTCTGCCAGGCGATGAAGGATGCCAATGTTAAAAACATTGTTTTCAGCTCCTCGGCTACCGTTTACGGTTTGCCAAAATCATTACCGATTCAGGAAAACTTCCCACTCTCAGCCACCAATCCTTACGGACAAACCAAACTGATGATTGAACAAATACTCCAGGATTTATATGTTTCAGATCCGGGTTGGAGCATTTCTATTTTGCGTTATTTTAATCCCGTTGGAGCTCACAAGAGCGGTTTAATTGGCGAAGCTCCCAAGGGTATTCCCAATAACCTCATGCCCTATGTTACCCAAGTTGCCACAGGTAAACTTCCTCAATTAAAAATTTTCGGCAACGACTATCCGACCCCGGACGGAACGGGTGTCCGCGACTATATTCACGTGAGCGACCTAGCATCAGGTCATTCGGCTGCACTCAAACGTGTACTCAGCCAAACCGGCATAGATGTTTATAATCTGGGGACCGGTAAAGGTAACAGCGTCCTGGAACTCCTTCACGCCTTCGAGAAAGCATCGGGAAGAAAAATTCCTTATGAATTTGTTCCTAGACGGTCCGGCGATATCGCCTCTTGTTATGCTGATCCTACTAAAGCAAAGAAGGAACTTCACTGGGAAACAACTCGAGACTTGAATGAGATGTGTGAGGACTCATGGCGCTGGCAAAGCCAGTCTTCCGGCAAAACCTCCGATTAACTTTTCTACTCTTGTTTATCTCTCCGGCTCGCGGCTGTATAAAGTCAAAAGCCGGATTTGAAGAGAATTCTGAAATTCATATTATTGTTCAGGATTCTCTTGTTCTTTTCATCTCAATAGCAAGTTTTCAATCTCTCACAAGCGCTTTCACCGCGAGAATGTCCTGTATGGACAATATACTGGCAAATAATGACTTACGAACAAAAAGCGGAACGGCTGCCTTTTTCACCCCCCAAGGGATGCAATAAGACCTTTGTCGCAGGCTATTCACCTACCACAGAGGTCTGTGCTTTTAAACTGCCTCAAGGAAACTATTCCTCGGATACAGTGCGATAGAACTTCTTTATTTAAGGGAACATAATGAGGCATCTGCGGGAACAAATGGGTAGAACTGGGAAAAAAGATATGGACATCATCAGTTCATTGGTAATCTCAAAAAAAATGATGCTGCATTATTAAGTAGAGGTTAAACCCTAAAAGTGCTAAAAGTTCCCATGTATGGGGATTGAGTCGAAAACCAGTACCGAAAAGAGACGCGAGGAATTGACACACCTTGTTCAAATAAACATGGACTTGGTTAACAGCAAGCTTCTTGGTCTCTCTAAGGTTTCATGGGACAAATGGGGCACTGAACACAAGGGAGAACAGGTTACCTGTCATGATTATCCAGTCAGTGATGAGTTAAAGCTCTTTTACCCTTTCTCCTTCGAGAACACCGAGATTGCATATTTTACCCCGAAAACTGGTGCCAAAAATGAAAATAAATAACCAGAATAATTCTAATAAATATCTTGAACAGAAGGGACC
>JAAZEI010000266.1 GCA_012512355.1 Clostridiales bacterium
GAAATAACGGTCTTCAAATAAAATGGTGGCGGTGGAGCCGGGAATATCCGAAACAAAGTCCATCACATAGATGGAGGCATTGTCGTCTGCGGCTTGTTCCCTGTCCGGGGTGATGACAGGGGCGGTGTCAAAGCCGATACCTTGCCCAGCATACGCAGCGGCAGTGCCCTCTGGGGGCCAGGTTCCGTTGATGCTGTCATCATTCAAACTCAGACGCCACGCAAACTCATTGGGCGCGTCATCATTTTTGGAAAACGTCATGCCCAGCGATCCCTCGGGGCAGGTGATGGTCAATTCAAAATGACCCCGAAATGAAACCTTCCCCAAATTGCCGACAGCGCCGCTTGGGTCATTGTCGGGAGTTGTCTGCCAGGCCAGGGCAGGGGTGACCAGGGATGCTGACAAGAGGACCAAAACGGCCAATATGGCTGTCAATTTATTTATTTTATACAACAGGCTGCTGCCTCCCTTCTTAGACATATCGGTTAAAACCAATCTCTTTCTTTAAATTAATCTATACTTTTTGCTGTAGCTTGTCAATCAAAGCAGAGATCAAAGCACCCCTGACGCCGGTATGATTCGGCTTCAGGGGTGCGTTTTAATTATATGGTTTATCTTCTACAGGTCAGAAACTTTTAGCGCTGGAAGTACACCGCCGTATTGGCGACTGTCATCAGCGTGAGCAGGATGGCATTTAAGAAGGCGGGGACCCAGACATTGCCGTTTCTCTTGTAGAGAGCGCGGGCAAAGACTGCTGCAATGATGAGTGTGGGGACAAAGCCAAACAGCAGGATGCTGGTGAGTGACTGGGTGGGGAACATCGCTGTGCCGGTTAGGAACAACAGGCCATATTGGGCGATCAGGTAGAGGACGATGCCGCCGGTGTTGAGCAAGATGGCGATCACATAGCCCAGGCGCCCCTTGAGCCGTTCGGTGTTGGTGTTGACGCAGATGGCTACCGTGCTGACGAAGTAGAACACAAAGAAGCCGGGCAGGTAGCGCAGCGCGATGGGCAGGATGGGCATTTCGAAGGTTTTGAATGCGAATACCCAGAAGCGGAAATCGGTCAGGAAAAGGGCATCGATCAGGAAGACAAGACCGTAGCCAATGGCTACAGCGACGATTGCTGTGACCAGGCTGGCCAGGATGGTGATGGGGTAGGATTTTACACCATAGTCGCCCACGGTGAGGTGCTCATTTTTCTTAAAGATTAGGTGGTTGAGGGCCATCAGCAGCAGGCCAAACATGGCGCTGGCCAGGGCCCAGTAGACGATCTGGTTGACGGTGGGGGCCGGCCACGTGGCGCCATCAGCAAATGTCGGATAAGAGGCCAGGTACCACAGTCCGCCGCTGGCAAGCGCGATTAGCACGCCCGTCCAGGGGGAAACATGCTTGGGGTATTTGCGCATGAGGCCCAGTACCAGCACGACCAGGCCGCCGGCAACACCTGCCAGGCTGGCCCACTTTAGCACCGTCATGAAGGTGCCGTCGAGCTTTTTATCCATCATGGCCGGGAAGATCAGCGCCGGGATGAGGATGGCCAGCAGCAGGATGAGGAAAGTACGGATGGTCTCGCCGGTTGTGCGGGGGCAGGCATGGGGCAGGATGGGCGGAGACTTTGACAGCTTGAAGAAGGGCAGCAATTGCAGCAGCATGATGAGGGGAACAAACATCATCACGAAGCCGACGAGTGCGACCAATTCAAAGAACTCTTTCCAAAACCAGGTCTGGCTGCCCGAATCGATCTTTGGCAGCGCGCCGCTGTAATCGGCGAACACGGTGGTGTAAAAATCAACCGCGTGGGCGGTGGTCTTTGCGGAGAAGTGATTCCAGGGGTGGGTTTCGTAGGGCTGGTACACGATGCGCTGTCCGCCATCCGCGGCATCATACCAGGTATCCGCCTTGCCGGCATCCTGGCCCAGGAAGGCCTTGCCGCTGGCGGTGGTGACATAGTCTTTCTTAATGACCGAGCCGCCCTCATAGCCATCGGGCAGGAAGAAGA
>JAAZEI010000267.1 GCA_012512355.1 Clostridiales bacterium
GAACATCATGCTGATGAGCCCTTTCGCAGATGATATAGCCTTAACGGTCATCCAGGAGAAGGTCCCGATTGTGACGACAGGGGCCGGAAACCCTGCCAAGTATATGCCTGACTGGATCAAAGCCGGTATCAAAATAATTCCTGTTGTCCCCTCTGTGGGGATTGCGCGTTATCTTGAAAAGAGGGGTGCTGTCGCAGTTATTACAGAAGGCGGTGAAGCTGGAGGTCATATCGGCGACTTAACTACGATGGTCCTGACGCCCCAGGTATGCGATGCGGTGAAAATTCCTGTCATAGCTGCCGGCGGCATTGCAGACGGACGCGGAGTAGCAGCAGCTTTTATGCTGGGAGCATGCGGTGTCCAAATGGGCACCCGCTTCCTGACCGCCACCGAATGCACCATACACCCCAACTACAAAAAAAAGGTCATTGCGACAAATGACATCGATACAATCGCTACGGGCAGGCGGCTGGGTCATCCTGTGCGATCCATCAAAACACCCTTCTCAATGAGCTTCGCCAAAATGGAGTACGATGCTACCTTAAGCAATGCAGAGGTTGAGGCCAAAGGTTCGGGTGCACTTCGAATCGCCGTCCAGGACGGGGACAACACCTTGGGCTGCTTCATGGCCGGACAGTGCGCGGCCCTTGTAAAATCCGAGATGCCCGCAGCACAGATTATCGAAGAAGTGTTTTCACAAGCTGAAAGTATTCTGAGCAGAGCATGTCAATGGATACATTAGTCTTTGTCTTTTCAGGGCAGGGCAACCAGTCTCCCGGGATGGGCAAGGAGCTATTTGATGAATTACCGGCTGTTCGTGATGTGTTTGAACGCCATGAACTCATCCGCCCAGGTACAAAAGCCCAGTGTTTTTCTGGAGACGCGCAAACACTCAATCAAACCATCAACGCTCAGCCCTGCCTTTTCACCCTGTCTTTTGCTATCGCGGCAGCGCTTGAACAGGAAGGTGTTTCTCCTTGCATGCTGGCCGGTTTTTCACTGGGAGAAATCAGCGCGCTGGCTTTTGCAGATGTGTTCTCAGGTGATGACGGTTTTCGTTTTGTATGCCAGCGAGCGGAAGCTATGCAAAAAGCCTCTTTTCACTCCCCCGGCGGCATGGCAGCAGTTCTAAAATTATCTTCTATGCAGGTTGGGGCTCTTTGTAAGGAAATCGGCAACCTATATCCCGTCAATTACAATTGCCCACAGCAGGTGGTGGTGGCAGGATCCGCTGAGGCGCTTGCCAAACTCGCTCAAGCAGCAGCATCCATCGGCGGCCGCGCCTTGCCGCTTAAAGTGAGCGGAGCCTTCCATTCTCCCTTAATGGATGAGGCTTCACTTGAACTTTTAGAAATCCTCAAAGATTATCACCTTTCCCCTGCTCGCCTTCCTGTCTTTGCGAATATGACAGCACAGCCTTATACCTCCTATGCGCAGAATATGATCGCCAACCAGGTAAATCATCCTGTTTTGTGGCAGGAGACCATTGAAAATATGATTAAAAACGGCGTCAGGGATTTTATTGAAGTAGGTGCAGGCAGTACCCTTTGCGGATTGATTGGCAAAATTGACAAAAACGTCAGCACCATGCACATTCACAACAAAGAAAGTTTCGATGAAGCCATCAGACGATACGCAAAGGAGCCCATACATGCTGAAAAATAAAAAGGCCCTGATTACAGGCGGCTCCCGCGGCATCGGGCGTGCCATTGCCCTGGAGATGGCAAGGGAGGGTGCCGATATCGCCGTGATTTACGCCGGAAATGAAAAGGCAGCAAAGGAAGTCTGTCAGCAAGCGCAGGAGCTGGGCGTCAAGGCTTATTGTTATCAGTGTGATGTGTCAAGCGAAGACGAGGTCATAAAAACACTTCCTCTCATCATAAAGGATTTAGGCGGTTTGGATATTATCGTCAATAACGCCGGCATTGTACGCGATGCCCTCATCCCAATGATGAAAGAAGAAGATTTCCTCAGCGTAATCCAGACCAATCTGGTTGGCGCTTATCATATTATTCGCCACACGTCCAGACATTTTGTTAAACAGCGCAGCGGACGCATGATTAACATCTCATCCGTGGTGGGCATTTCTGGAAATGCGGGGCAGGCCAATTATGCGGCAGCCAAGGCTGGCCTGATCGGGCTTACAAAGTCCTGCGCCAAAGAGTTCGCCTCCCGGGGAATTACCTGCAATGCGATTGCACCCGGATTCATCAAAACCGAAATGACCGACGCGGTGGGTGAGGACAAGATGCAAGCGGTTTTGTGCGCAATCCCATTAAAGCGCGCAGGTGAGCCTGATGACGTTGCCAATATGGCTGTTTTTCTGGCTAGTGAGAAAGCAAATTATATTACGGGCGCTGTTTTTGCAGTGGACGGAGGCATGAGTATATGACACAAATCAAAAAATCTTTTGTTGATTTTCTCCCTTTTCACATCGGTAACCTTGTGGCGAAGCTGCCCATCATCCAGGGAGGAATGGGCGTGGGCATCTCCCTGTCGGGTCTGGCATCAGCTGTTGCCAAAGAAGGCGGTATCGGCGTGATTTCCGCTGCCTGCATTGGCCGCACGCCCAGATACGAAAGCCGGAAGATAAGTGATGAGCAGGCATTGGCGGAGGATATTCAGCGCGCACGAAAACTGTCGGCTGGGGTCATTGGCGTTAACATTATGGTGGCATTAACCAATTTCGAATCACTATGCCGCACCGCCTCACAGCAAGGCGCGGATATCATCTTTGCCGGCGCAGGACTGCCATTGGCCTTGCCCTCCTTTATAGACAAAGACAGCAAAACCAAACTGGTTCCCATCGTCTCTTCGGGCAAAGCAGCGACGATGATTGCAAGATGGTGGAAAGAAAAATATCATCGGCTGCCTGATGCTTTTGTAGCGGAAGGACCCATGGCAGGCGGGCATCTTGGTTTTAAATCAAGCCAAATCCATGATCCTGATTATACGCTGGATAAGATTTTGCCTGATGTCTGTGCAGTCGCGGGCGAACTAAGCCAATCTGGCGATGTTCATATCCCCGTCATCGCAGCAGGCGGCATTTTTAGCGGTGATGATATTAACAGGTATTTGGAACTTGGCGCAGAGGCGGTGCAGATGGGCACCCGATTCGTCGCCACAACAGAATGCGATGCACCCGATAGCTTTAAACAATCCTACGTAGACAGCAAGCAGGAAGATATCCTCATTGTGCAAAGCCCTGTGGGTATGCCCGGACGCGCTTTGAAAAACAGCTTCATCAAAAAAATGGAACAAGGTGAAACCTCTCCTGTCAGCTGCCGCTATCACTGCATCACTTCCTGCAAACGCAGCAAAAGCGCCTATTGTATCGCGGATGCCCTGCTGCGCTCTTTATCTGGGAATGCGCAGGAGGGTCTGATATTTGTAGGGACCAATGCCTGGCGCATCCAAAAAGTGCAATCAGTACGAGAGCTGATAAAAGAGCTAAAAGATGAATATCTGCAGGCGAGACGCTCAAATACACCTGTCTTTGAAAGTTTGGAGAGCATATGAGAAAAGTAGTCATTACCGGCATGGGCCTTGTCTCCCCTGTCGGCAACAATGTCACTGATTTTTGGACAAGCCTGATCAATGGCAAATGCGGTATTGGACCCATCACACGCTATGACACAAGCGACTTCAAGGTAAAAATAGCTGCCGAAGTGAAAGATTTTGACCCTTCGGGCATCATGGACAAATCAGAAATCAGACGATCAGATCTTTTCACCAGGTATGCGATGGTGGCGGCTCATCAAGCCATGCAGGACAGCGGCTTGGAGCAAATGGATAAAGATCGTCTGGGTGTGTATATTGGCTCAGGAATTGGCGGCATTTCAACCATGGTGGATGAATGCATCAAGCTTCAGACACAAGGACCCCACAGGGTTTCACCCTTCATGGTTCCCATGATGATTGCCAACATCGCAGCGGGGCAGGTCGCCATTCGCTACGGCGCGCGCGGTCCCTGTCTTCCGGTGGTAACAGCCTGCGCTACATCATCGCATGCAATTGGCGAAGCCTTCAGGGCCATTGCTCATGGTTATGCTGACGTCATCATATCAGGCGGCGCGGAGGCTTCTATCGTTGCTTTGTCAGTTGCCGGCTTTACCTCCAGCATGGCGCTTTCGCTGCGCAATGATCCCCAAAGCAGCTCCATTCCCTTTGATAAGCGCCGGGATGGTTTTGTCATGGGTGAAGGTGCGGGCGTGTTAATATTGGAAGCCTACGAACATGCAAAGGCACGCAATGCCAAGATATATGCAGAGGTCTCTGGATATGGCAACACTTGCGATGCCTATCATATCACCTCCCCACTGCCGGATGCTTCAAGCGCTTCAAAAGCAATTCAAAACGCGCTGAACGAATCAGGTATTAAACCCGACGAGCACCTGTATATCAATGCACACGGTACCAGTACACCCCTCAATGACAAAACAGAAACCCTGGCCATCAAAAAGGCACTGGGTGAAGCGGCGCAGCATACTGTCATCAGCTCCACCAAATCAATGACCGGCCATATGCTGGGTGCAGCAGGTGCGGTGGAGGCCATCGCCTGCGTCTTGGCACTCAAGAACGGGATTGTTCCCCCGACGATCGGGTACAAAGAGCCTGATCCGGATTGTGATTTGGATTACACCCCCAATCATGCGCGCCAGCTTCCTCTGACTTCAGCGCTATCGATTTCTCTGGGTTTTGGGGGGCATAACGCTTGTCTTGCATTTTGTAAAACCGGCATTGACTGATCAATCACCATGGGAGATGAACACATGAATATCGACAACATCAGACAGCTTGCAGAAATTCTGACAAATTCGGGCTTAAGCTGCATTGAAGTGACAGAAAATGATGTCAGGATACGTCTGGAACGAGAGGTTAACCAACAAGCATCAGGTAATCAGTCATCACATCAAACAGCAGCGCCTCTTCAAACTATTTTTCCAATAGAAACCAATAAAGATGAGGTAGTTGATTTCAACAAGGTACGGGAAATTAAATCCCCTATGGTTGGCCTTTTCTATCCATCCCCCTCCCCCGGTAAACCGGCTTTTATATCAAAAGGGGACAAAATCAAAAAAGGGGATGTCCTTTGCATTATCGAAGCGATGAAAATGATGAATGAAATCATCGCTGAAGAGGATGGGATTTTGTTAGATATCTGCGCACAGGAGGGCCAGCTGGTTGAATTCTCGCAGGTTCTCTTCAAAATAATGTAGGAGTGACGAGTTGAATAGATTAGAGTTAAAAGAATTGATGCCTCACCGCGAGCCTATGCTGCTTATAGATGAGGCCACTGTTTTAAGCGAAGGGCACACCGAGGGCTACACCACCATACAAGGTGACGAATGGTTTTTACAGGGACATTTCCCAGGTAATCCCATTGTGCCCGGCGTGATTTTATGCGAAATGGTCGCCCAGACCTGCTGCATCAGTGTCCTGGAAAAAGGCAATACAGCTATCCCCTACTTCGCCGGCATGAACAAGCTGCGTTTCCGGGGAGTTGTGAGGCCTGGAGATACAATACGCTTTGACTGTCATTTGACTTCCAGCCGTCCGCCATTTTATTTTGCAAAAGCCAAAGGATATGTTAACGAGACTGAATGCATTTCCGGAGAGTTTTCCTTCGCTTTAAAAGAACGTTCCTGAATTGAGGTATCAAACTTGTTTTCAAAAGTATTGATAGCCAGCCGCGGGGAAATTGCTGTTCGTATCATCCGTGCGTGCAAAGAAATGGGCATTGCCACAGTGGCTGTTTTTTCCGAGGCCGACAGAGATTCGCTTTGGGTCAATCTAGCCGATGAAAGCATCTGCATTGGACCCGCACCCGTTCAGCAAAGCTACTTGAATATGACTGCTGTCCTTTCAGCGGCGATAAACACCGGAGCCCAGGCAATACACCCGGGCTACGGCTTGCTTTCTGAAAATGCGAAGTTCGCTTCGCTTTGCGAACAATGCGGCCTGGTGTTTATTGGACCCAGCTCCGCCCTCATCAGCAAAATGGGCGATAAAGACGAGGCTCGCAAAACCATGGCGGCTTTGGGTGTGCCCATCATTCCCGGCAGCGGGGTTCTTAAAGACCCAAAAGAGGCTGAGATTGCCGCTGAAAAAATCGGTTATCCCCTCCTCATCAAGGCAAAGGCCGGCGGGGGCGGACGAGGCATTCGCAAAGTGACCGAGTCTTCTTCCCTCAGCCATGAATTTGAAGCTGCGGTGAGGGAAGCCGAAGCTTATTTTGGTGATGGCGCGGTCTATTTGGAAAAGTATTTGACACCTGTCAATCATGTGGAAATGCAGGTTCTCTGTGATCAATTTGGGCAGGCTCTTTGCCTTGGCGACAGGGAATGTTCTATTCAGCGAAAGAATCAAAAAATGCTGGAAGAGAGCCCGTCCCTCACGCTCACGGAATCTATGCGCCAGGAGATGACAGCGCTGTGCACCCAATCAATGAAGGCACTCAACTATACAGGCCTGGGCACGCTGGAGTTCCTGTGTACGCAGGACGGACAGTATTATTTCATGGAGATGAATACCAGGCTTCAAGTTGAGCATCCCGTCACAGAGATGGTCACAGGAATTGATCTGGTCAAATGGCAGCTGAGGGTAGCAGCCGGTCTTCCTCTGAATTTTAAACAAGAAGATATCAAGCTTACTGGCTGCGCGATAGAGTGCCGCCTGAATGCCGAGAATCCTGCACTTGGCTTTCGTCCCAGCAGCGGAAAAATATCCCTTCTCCATATCCCCGGCGGTCCCTGGGTGAGGTTTGATACGGCTGTATTTCAGGATTACATCGTTCCCCCCTATTATGACTCTCTCATCGCCAAGCTGATCGTTCATGCCGCAACCAGAGAGGAGGCCATTCGTAAAATGAATGCTGCTCTTTGTGAAATGGTGATTGAAGGGGTTGATCATACTGCAGATTTACAGCTGGAAATCCTCTCGGATGATGACTTTCTCATCGGGAATTATCATACAAATTTTATGGAAAGCTGGGATAGATGATGCTGAAACGCGGATTGTTCAAAAAGCCAAAAAATGTATTGGAATCATCGGGTGACAGCACGAATAAAGCCGCTCCATCAGTTCCCGATGCCCTATTTATAACATGCAAACAATGCAAAACACAGATCATCAGCGATGACCTGGAAAAGAACAACTATGTCTGTCCTCTTTGTACAAAACACTTTCCTATGCCCGCTCGCTCAAGGATTCTTTTCATGGCAGATGAAGGGAGTTTTGTTGAAACAGACGCTCAGATGATATCTGTTGATCTCATTGGGTTTCCCCAATACACAAGCAAGCTGGAAACTGCCGCGAAAACAAGCGGCGAAAATGAAGCTGTCATCTGCGGCATCGCCAGCATTGGCGGATTTCCCTGCTGCATATTTTCTATGGAGTCCCGTTTCATGATGGGCAGTATGGGGACAGTTGTAGGCGAAAAGATTACGCGTTTATTCGAAACGGCGCAGAAGCGCGGCCTTCCCGTCATTGGCTTTACCCTCTCAGGAGGGGCGAGAATGCAAGAAGGCATCCTCTCTTTGATGCAAATGGCCAAAACCAGCGGTGCTGTCCAGCGCCACAGCGCGCAGGGCCATCTGTATATCTCTGTTCTTTGTGACCCGACAGCGGGCGGGGTGACGGCCAGCTTCGCCATGGAGAGTGACATTGCGCTGGCAGAGCCTGGTGCCCTTATCTGCTTTGCCGGGCCCAGGGTGATTGAACAAACCATCCGTCAAAAGCTGCCCGAAGGATTCCAATCAGCAGAATTTCTGCGTGAGAGAGGATTTATAGACGAGGTGGTGCCCAGGTCCGAGCAAAAAGAAACCCTGCAGCGCTTGCTGATGCTTCACCAAAGGAGAGAAGAATATGCAGGCAATTGATCGCGTCTTAGCAGCCAGAGCCAATGACAGACCTGGGGCAAGCCAATTTATTCACAGCATCTTCACTGATTTTATTGAGCTGCATGGGGACCGCAATTTCGCTGATGACCGGGCAATGGTGACCGGCATCGCAAAGCTAAGAGATATTCCTGTGACCATAGTCGCCATTGAAAAAGGTCAAGACACAAAAACCAGGCTTTCAACGAACTTTGGGAGCCCGCATCCCGAAGGATACCGCAAGGCTCTGAGGCAAATGAAACTGGCCGAAAAATTTGGCCGCCCAGTCATTACCCTCATTGACACTTCCGGTGCCTTCTGCGGTTTGGGTGCGGAAGAAAGAGGGCAGGGTGAAGCGATCGCAAGCAGCTTAACCGGCATGATGAGCCTGAACACTCCTGTGTTGGCCTTGCTGACCGGAGAGGGCGGGAGCGGCGGCGCCTTGGCGCTTGCAGTGGCTGACGAAGTGTGGATGCTCGAAAATGCTGTTTATTCCGTTATTTCACCTGAAGGCTGTGCCAGCATCCTATGGAAGGATGCTTCAAGGACAGAAGAAGCAGCCCGGCACCTTAAGCTGACTGCACAGGACCTGCAGCAGCTGGGTGTGATCGAACGTATTATCAGCGAACAAAATGACTTTGAGCAAGTTTTTGCCGAATTACAGGAAACAATGTATGACCGCATCAGAGGATTATTGGATTTACCGCCGGGTGAATTAATGGAAAACCGATATCAGCGTTTTCGTAAGATTGGAGGAACCCCTTTATGATCAGGATAGTAACTGACGCAACAGCAAGCCTGCCATATAACTTAGCCGCGCAGATGGGTGTGATTGTGGTGCCTATTAGTTATTCAATCGCGGGGCGACTCTACCATGAGAGCTATCCGGATAAGAGCTTTGATTTAGAAAACCTCATCACCCAAAATCCCGGAAAATGCCTCACCTCTCATCCGCCCGTTTCTGAATTTGCAGATGTTTTCAGAAACCTGACCCAGAATGGTGATGACGTACTGTGTCTGGTGATATCCTCACGACTCAGCGGGACTTATAGTTCTGCCAACATTGCGACCCGGGAAGCAGAACCCGGCAAGGTGATTGTCGTGGATAGTTTAACCACGGCAGGTGGTTTGGCATTGTTAATCCAGTATGCAAGCACCCTCATCAGCCAGGGCCTCACATTGGCTGAAGTTGTCTCAGCAGTCAAGAAAAAGCGGGACTCGGTGGGCATTGTGTTCTCAGTCAATGATATGACCAGCCTGCGCAAAAGCGGCAGATTGGGCGATGTCCGCCAATCTGTGAGTAATGTCCTGAATGTACGGCCTATCCTCACCTGTACAGATGGCTGGGTCAAAGCACAGGGCATCAGCAGAGGCGATACGCAGACCTTAAAAGCACTGCTTGAACGAGTTTCACCCGAGGCCACCGATATTGTGATCCATCATCAAGGTGAAAAATACAATCCTGTCACTTTAATGCATACTTTACAGGAACGGCTACCGGATGCTCACATTGAAATCCGCCCTATGGGGGCTGCGCTGCGCATTCATTTGGGGGCAGGATTCATCGTGATTGCCTGGATTGTTAAATGAAACCTTAGCAGTATCAATACCTGTTCGCCCCTTTGGACTCTCTTTCTCATGCTAGGCTGTTTGGCTGTTGAGTGATTGCAGCGATTCCTAGCTCAGGTATGCTTTGGTGAGCGACCAACCCTGCGGATGTTCCACCGGATAAACGGTCATTAACCGTAAGTAAGACTCCTGCCGCGGTCCCCTGCTGCCCTGTGTGGGCAGTTTTTTTTGACGTATGCCCTCTTAGAAATTTGCAGTAAGTAAACTAAAAAGCGCCATTTTTCCCTGTCAGAGAACTCATTTATTCCTAATTCCTGAAATTTCCCATATAATATAAATGGGCTATTCTAGCGTATTTATAGGCTCAAAAGGCTCTTTTAATATATAAGGGAAATTCTGGGAATCTGGGAATGGAACGCCCATTCTCTTTATCCTGCCTTGTGATTTTGCCATTCCTATCTTTTATTCCCAGCTTATTCCCAGAATCTTTTTACGCTGGGAATGCATTCCCAGGCATTCCTGACTGCTGGGAATATCCTGGGAATACGATCTGGGAATAATATTTTTTGCAATAAATACGAGGAAGTCCTGCATTCTATAAAGTAAGTCTTTTTTAATCAGGTGATTTGGATGTTATTATTCACTTTATAGGGTAAATATTATTGTACAGCAATAAATGATATGGGGAGGGTTACTATGATGAACAAAAAACATATGCTGATGATGATAAGTATACTAATCGTCTCAGTGCTTCTGGTAGGCTGCAGCAGTGCCAACAATAAAGTTCCCCAAAAAACTGAAGGCGCAGATGCGACAATCGAAATAAAAGATAACAGTATCGTTATCGAGAATTCGGATATCTCAATAAAATCCAGTGATAAGCTCCAATGGCCTGCTGATAAAATGGCACCTTTGCCCAGGCCGGATGCAGCAGTTAAAACAGTCATGGAATATCCTGATGAAAAAACGATGGTTGTTAATATTGAGTTTAACAAGCCAGAATCAGCAAGAGATTATATCCAACAGGTAAAAAATTCAGGCTATATTGAAAATTCAATGGATGATAAAGAAGATATGCTGGAGTTCATTGGATATAATCAAGATAATTCCGAAGTCATGATAAACTATTTGGTCATGAGTAATGCAGGATACATTACCTTAAAGAGAGACAGTAATGCTGTTAAGGAGTATTTCGCAAATAAATAATAAAAATAATCGCAGGATGGTATTTTCTTACCAGAATGATGTAACAAGAATTACATAAAAAGATTCATCTTACAACCAAACTGCACCCCCCCGCTGGACGAAAACCAAATGAGGGATGCAGTTTATTAATGACGTTCTTATACTATTCGAATGAGTTAATGCGTCGATGCTTTGAAAGATTTTTCGTCTCCGCTAAGTCGAGAAAAGGAGGCGTAGCGCAGTCTACGCTGACTGAGCGAGACAACGCGGGGGCGGAAAAGAATC
>JAAZEI010000268.1 GCA_012512355.1 Clostridiales bacterium
AGGATATGTTTATTGAAATGAGCCGCGCCAAAGGCGCCATCCGCGCCACCATTGACCGCTATCTGAGCAAAGTCAAAGGAGATTGAGCATGAAACAGTTTATGGACCAGGATTTCCTGCTGCGCACACAGGCTGCAAAAACCCTTTATCATCAATATGCCAAAGAAATGCCCATCAACGATTTTCATTGTCACGTTAATGTGCAGGAGATCTGTGAGGACAGACATTACGATAACCTGACCCAGGTATGGCTGTCGGGCGACCACTACAAATGGCGCGCCATGCGCCTCAACGGCATCGATGAAAAGTATATTACGGGCGATGCCTCTGATTATGATAAGTTTTTCGCCTATGCGCGCACTATCGCCTACGCTGTGGGCAACCCGCTGTATCACTGGACCCACTTGGAGCTTCAGCGCTTTTTTGGTATCCATGAACCCCTCCATGAAGACACAGCACCCGCTATCTGGGAGAAGGCCAATGCTATATTAAAAAGCGGTCTTTCCACCCGCAAAATGATTCTGATGTCCAATGTTCGCACCCTGTGTTCAACTGATGACCCGGCAGATGACCTGCGCTTTCATCAGCTGCTGAGGGACGAAGGTTCATTTCCCGTAAAAGTTCTGCCGTCTTTTCGGCCTGATCAGGCGCTGGATGTGAGAAACGGAAATTTCGCTTCCTACATCAAAAAACTGGGCATCGCTGCAGGGCTTGATATTACAGACTGGCATACGCTCAAAGAAGCGCTCAAAAATCGTCTGGATTTTTTTGATGGGATGGGCTGCCGCGTTTCTGACCATGCGTTTTCCTATGTTCCTTTTGCGCCTTGCAGCGAGCAAGAGGCTGACAATATTCTCAAGAAGGCTCTGGGCAGCCAAGATATTTCGATGCATGAGGAGGAGGCCTATAAAACTCGCCTGCTGCAGTTTTTGGCCGGATTATATTTAAACAAGGGCATGATCATGCAGCTGCACATCGGGCCCATGCGCCGCGTAAACGCTGCCATGACAAGGGCTCTGGGTGCGGACACAGGCTTTGACTCCATCAATGATCTGAATATCGCTGAATCCCTGGGCCTGTTTCTCAATAGCTTAAACGACCAGGGCATGCCAAAGACTGTGCTGTACTGCCTCAACCCCAAAGACAATTATGTGCTGGGGACCATGATTGGCAATTTTGCCGAAGGCGGCATCGCGGGCAAGATGCAGTTTGGCTCTGCCTGGTGGTTCAACGACCACCTCGACGGGATGGAGGCGCAGATGAAAACACTGGCCAACCTGGGCATGCTCTCCCAGTTTGTGGGTATGCTGACGGATAGCCGCTCCTTCACCTCCTATACAAGGTTTGAGTACTTCCGCCGGCTTTTGTGCAATATCATTGGCACCTGGATGGATGAAGGTGAGATTGCGCCTGATATGGACCGCATGGGCCAGTTGGTGCAGGATGTTTGCTACAATAATATTGAGCGGCTGTTTGAAAGATAACAGCGCGTAGATTGATGCTGACATGAACAGCGGGAGGTCACTG
>JAAZEI010000269.1 GCA_012512355.1 Clostridiales bacterium
AAAAGATTGATAACCCTCAGGTGAAAAGTCAGCCTGACCTTCCTGCATCTTGGTCTCCTGAATACAAAAAAAGTCTGCCTGAACATCTTCAAAATACTCATCAAAGTTCTTTTTGAGTATAGCGCGAAAACCGTTGACATTCCACGAAATAAACTTCATCACTCGCTCCTTTTATATCTGCTTTTATGTATATACCCACTTGACGCAAATTTTGTATCTGCATGTACCGCAAACCCCGGCTTCACTGAACGACCGGCGCAAAGCTATCATCAATGATGATTACACAGTCATACTCCGGATGTTTTTGATTGACAAGTTCCCGCAAGCGCTCTTTGAGCTCCTCGTCACACAACTGAAGGCTTTCGGGCTTCACACAATCGAATATTACATGACGCAAGTTTTTATCCTTTACCATGCGAAGGTCATGAATGGTCAGTTCAGGATGAATCTGTGTCACTTCACCTGACAGCCACAAGCGCAGATCTGTGAGTTCAGGGTCATCGGTAATAATTGGATCCATGTGAATCACCAGGAACAAATTATGCTGCTGCAGAAAGTCACGCTCTATCCTGTCGATCAATTCATGGCTGATCATCACATCGACTTCTGCCGCCAGCTCCACATGAACGCTGGCAAACCGTCTGCCAGGGCCATAATCATGCAGCAAGAGGTCATGTGCACCAAGTACTCCCTGATAAGAGAGGATTTGTGTACGTATCTCTTCCACCAGCACAGGATCTGGCGCTGTGCCAAGCAGGGGATCGAGTGTTTCACGCACGAGCTGATACCCCGACCAAAGAATAAAGACTGCCACCCCCAGGCCCATCCAGCCATCAAGGTTTATATGAAACAAGCGGCTAATAATCGCCGACAGCAGCACAGCCGCTGTGGTGATGACATCATTTCTGCTGTCATCAGCAGTTGCCGTCAAAGTTTGTGAGCTGATAAGCCCCCCCATCCTGCGGTAAAAAGAAGTGAGCCACAGCTTTAACAGAATAGAAAAAGTCAGAATCAGTAAACTGATGAGGCTATATTCGACCTCTGTTGGCTTAAGCAGCTTATTGATGCTGGCTTTGGCAAGCTCAATACCAATCACCAGCACCAGCACAGCAACCACCAGCCCAGCCAAATATTCATAGCGCGCATGGCCAAAGGGGTGTTCCTTGTCAGCTGGCTTTTCAGACAGCTTAAAGCCTGCAATGCTGACAATACCACTGCTCATATCGCTTAAATTATTGACGGCATCCGCCATAATAGCAACAGAACCGGAGGCCAGTGCAGTCACGCCCTTTAATAAGACAAGCAGCAGGTTGCACAGAATCCCAACGACGCCTGCCAGCTTCCCATAAGCGCTGCGCACCCGGGGCGCCTGTAAGTTAGCAGCGTCTTTCATGAATTTTTTAATCAGCCAATTTGTTATCATAATATATTTTTGTGAAGCAAATCTTCGCTTAAGCTGCGCGCGGTCCATATCGACAGCAGGGCCAGCGCGATACTAAGGAGCAGCGGCAGGGAGAGGTCAAGGCCGGACAAAAAACCCACAACTGTCTGGGAGATCCTCAAGCAGCCGTTGAACATCGCCGCCAGCAGCTTGGCTGCAGGCCCCTGCGCCGATGCCCAGAGTATGCATGGTATAATCCTGGCAAAGAGTTCTGACAGCGCGGTGGCCCTTCTGCGTCCGAGTTTGTCATCCACCACGCTCGCGACAGATGCTGCTATGGTTTGCGATATCAGCGACACGGTGGTCACAAGCCCTATCATCAGCGGTGTGAGGCCAAGGGCTGCCTTGTAGACCGCTGCCAGCGGAATAAACTGGTTGCTGGGAATATCAAACAAAGGCTCAGTGTACAGACAAACCCGCTGATTGCCTGTAAAGCTTGCGAAAGTATGCAAAATGGGTTTCCTGAGCAATCCGCGCTTTTGGTCAGGCATTCTCAGCAGCCTCCTTTGCTTTGCGTTGGAGCTCTTGCTTCATTATAGCCTAATTCAGTGTTTCATGGTAGCTCGTGATAGGCTGCAGTACGAAAGCAGCATGGAACCGGCTTGAGGGAGCCATCTCTCAAGCTAGTTATTATTTATGAAGTTCTCTCGATGAGCCAATCCAGAACGCCCATCAATATAATCAACACAAAAAGGCTTTCGCCGTTATTTTCATTTCCGTCTTGATAATCTGGCCGCTATCTACTATAATCAATACAAACGG
>JAAZEI010000270.1 GCA_012512355.1 Clostridiales bacterium
CCGTGTAACGTTGGCGAGTGCCCAGAAGCTGATCGATTCCTCCTCTCTCATAGCGGTTGCGCCAGTTCCGGATGACATTACGGCTGATCCCCATCTCTCGACCTATTGCATGTACAGCCATGCCGTCTTCAAGCATTCGAATGACCTTCAGGCGTTGTTCTTCATCATATTTAGTCAAATAATATGCACCCCTTTCAGTTGGTTTTCGTCCAACTTTCGGGGTGCATATCACTTTGGGCGGCATTTTGATTTCATAATAAATTGCTTCAAGAAATCCAAGAATACTTTGAGTATCAATCCTGATATATATTCATGCGTCTTCCGCTTTCATCCGACTCAATGGCAGCAAACACAACCCGCATGGCTTTGAGTGCTTCCTGTGCGTCTATATCTGGCTTGGTTCCTTTGAGTATGCTGCTTACAAAGGCATTGATTACACCAGAATTACTCTGCCTGCCTGCTTTTTGGTCTTCATTGCTGCTGAGACCTTCAAGTTTCAATTTTTCAACCTTACCATCTTTTGTTTCAAGGATAAGTGAGTAAATTGGATCATCGTAGAGTCTCAGCACTCCTTTAGTACCGTAAATGCGGCTTGAGTTATCTTCGCCTGCATTGAAAGTCCAGCTGACATGCATTGTGCCCATAACACCTGATTTGGTTGTCAGAAGACAGGCTGCGTTATCCTCAAGGTCGATAAGCCTGCCATCCTCATAGCGTTTGTCGAGCGTTGCCAGTTTAGCTGATACCTCGACGATTGGCTCGTCAAGCAGAAAATGTATCAGATCTATTTTATGAATGCCAAGATCACCTAACACGCCAAATCCCGCTCTGTTTCGGTGGATAAACCAGCTGTCAAGATTGAGCGTCCACACTTCCGGTCCCTCATGCCCAAAAGTCACTCGAAAGCCCAGGGGCTTGCCGAGGACTCCGCGCGCAATCATTTCTCTTGCCTTGATGTGTGCAGGTGCAAAACGCTGATTATGCCCAAGCATTACAGTTTTACCAGTGCTCTTTGCCATTTGAACGATAGCGAGGCAGTCTTCCAAAGTTGTCGCCATGGGCTTTTCTAGCAGAACATGTTTTCCGGCTTTCAAAGCCGCCAAGCTTACTTCGGCATGGGAAGGGTTTGCGACACAAATGCTGACAGCGTCAATGGCAGAGTCGTCTAGCATGCTATCAATGTTTTCGTAATTTTTACCGCCGAATTTCTCAACCATTAGATCTGCTTGGCTCATCTTTGTATCGACAAACCCAAGTAATTTTGCGGATGGATTCGCCAGATATTCTGGCGCATGTCTGTACTGGGTTATTCGGCCGCAACCGATAATGCCTATGTTGATCATTGATGTCTCCTTCCAAAAGGAACGTTGGGGACGCTGATGGTTAAAGAGATTATTTTCCTTGGCTCCTCAGGCTTTGCAGCAGTACGGCGATAATGATTATCCCCCCTGAGATAGCCCCAGTCAGAAAAGTGGGAACCTTGGCTGCTACCAGGGTATTGTTGATGATTTTAAACATCAGTACACCCAAAAATGTGCCAATAATCTTGCCGCGTCCGCCGCTCATGGCTGTACCGCCGATGGCGACAGCCGCGATGGCATCCATTTCAAATAGATTGCCTGCATTGGCTGAAGCAACAGCCATTAATCGGGAAGAATATATCCAGCTGGTGAAGCCGCACAGGATCCCTGTAATGGCAAAAACCGCTATTTTGATCCTGTCAACATTGACACCTGCCATCCGAGCTGATACTTCATTGCTGCCCACAGCGTATATATGCTTGCCCAGGCGGGTACGCTGCATGATAAGGCCAAACAGCAGTGCTGCGGCAATGAACATCAGCATAGGATAGGGGAGTGCGTATCCAAATATTCTGATGCTGCCGCTTGCCACCTGGCGAAAGGTTTCATAGAAGGGCTTGGATGCGATGCCGCCTGCAACACTGAAAGGGCCGCCTTGACCAAAGTGATTGATAATGGCTCGTGAGGAAGTCTGAACTGCCAGGGTGGCTATCATGGCAGGCATGTGTCCTTTTGCGACAAGAAGGCCATTAAAGCTGCCAATCACAGCGCCTAATATCAGACAAAACAGCAGCATCACCCATATGTTTTGCGTAGCATTGAGGACTTCAATGCCAAAGCCTGAAATGATGGCGACTTGCGCGCCAACTGAAATATCGATTTGTCCCGCGCAGATGATCATTGTCATGCCAAGCGCAATAAAACCTGTAGTCGAAGCTGATTGTATAAAAATGTTTGAAACGTTCCGCCAACGAAAAAAGTTCGGATTGACAATCAGCGCGATAACAACAATGAGCACAAAAGAAACGAAATAACTATACTCTGTAAATAAGCGTTTGAATGCGCTCGTACCCCTGGGGCCAGAATTGCCGGATAGACTACTTTGCTGTTGGGACATTTTGTAACTCCTTGGTGTGAAGATCGGCATTGAAATTTGCTCCGGTTGAGTAAAGCATCATCCGTTCTTCAGTAATATCTTTTCTTTCAAGCATGGCATTCATTTTACCTTTATACAATACCATACATCTGTCAGCAACCTTCATTATCTCCGGAAATTCGGAGGAAAAGACAAGGATGGTTTTACCTTGAGCAGCCAGTCGCAGCAGCAGATGATAGATTTCAAATTTAGTTCCTACATCAATCCCCTGGGTAGGGTTATCAAATAACAGGATGTCAGCATCTGCTTCAAGCCAGCGTCCAAGTATCACCTTTTGCTGATTTCCGCCGGACAGGGAGGTAATCAAGTTTTTTGCATTGTCTGCCCTGATATCAAGCGCTAATTTCTGTTTGATATAACGCGATTTTTCCTTGTTTGGTTTGATAAGAATGTCTTTCATGCGGGTATTGAAATAACCCATAGACATATTGTCGTAAATATTCAGGTCATTGAGAATGCCGCGCTCCTTGCGATTGCGTGGTACCATCGCGATATGGTGTCTGAGAAAGCCGCGTATTCCGCCTTTTATTATCTTTCCATTAACTTTGAGAATTCCGCTGTGAGGTATCACCCCAAACAGTGCATCGGCAAGGTCATCTCGTCCAGAGCCCTGAAGACCCGTGATGGCTAAAATCTCACCCTTATGAAGATCAAAGCTTATATCCTCAAAACCTTTGCTTGACAGCATCTCCGCTTGCATGGCAATGACTTCTGTTTTGGCAGAGATCCGCCGACTAAAATCGTCCGCGAGATTTGTTTTCCCGGTCATCATTTCGGTGATTTCCTGTTCAGTAACATCACTGATGCTGCCGGTAGAAATCCACTTTCCATCCCGTAAAACTGTATACGTATCACAGATTTCAAAAATTTCAGGCATTTTATGAGAGATATAAATAAAGGTGACATCCTGATCTTTTAATTGGCGCATAATCTTAAACAGATTGGATATTTCATAATTTGATAGAGCCGTTGTTGGCTCATCCATAATAATGATGTCGCACTTAAACAGCAAGGCCCGAGCAATTTCAACCAACTGCTTTTGAGCTGCCTGCAAGTCGCTGACATGCGCTGTGGGGTCTATGTTAACCCCCATGCGTTCAAATACGTGGGCAGCTCTTTCAATCATGCTTTTCTTGTCAAGTAGTCCCATCTTGTCAATCAGTTCCTGGGCAAGATACATATTTTCAAAAACGCGTAAATCGTTACATAAATTTAATTCTTGATGGATGAGCCGAATGCCGCTGGCCATCGCGGATTTGACGCCGGTAAAGTGTACTTTGCGGCCATCCAGGATAATCTCTCCGTCTTTTGCTCCAAAGCTACCTGCTAAAACATTCATGAGAGTTGATTTTCCGGCGCCGTTTTCACCAATCAAACCACGTATCTCACCTGTTTCAACAATCAGATCTACATGATCTACAGCGCGCACCGGTCCAAAATCTACAACGATGCCAAGCATTTCTACCCGCAAAACAACCTCCTCAGGATAATGGGATGATAGGCGAAGGGACTGGCTGGAAGAACCGGCCAGTCCCTTTTAATTGCACAAGGACTGTTGATAAATGAAAGTTAGTCAGCGATCGAATATCGGTCAACATAGTCCTGACTGACGCGATAGTCTTCGACAGTTGATTTGTCAATTTCAATGGTTGGGATGAGGAAGAGCTGGCCTTTGATGTCTTCATTTGCATACTGTTCGCCCTTGGCTGCTGCAACACCCAGACGGATGGCCTCGCGAACCATAGAGGGGCTGAAGAAGTAAGTGACAAGTTCGGGCTTTGTGACAACATCAAATGTCGCAAGAGTCTCACGGCGTCCGCCCACGGAGGTAATCAGGCGCAAATCTTTGAGCGCTTCGTCATCTCGGATAACAGTCATGATGCCATCAACTATTTCATCGTCATGTGTGACAATCAGATCAAGTTCTGCAACAACTTTATCATCAGCGGTGGTCAGCCAGTTTTCCATGAAATCTTTGGACTTCGCGTTTGACCAATCAGTCTGGAAACCATCTTGCAGCAGTGTAAACTGATCTTTATATTCGCTTGCGTCAAGAATGTCCAGCATTCCCTGCGTACGCTGCTTGGATACGGTCGAACTGTCACCAATGAACAGTAGATAAGTAATTTCCTTACCTGCTTTGAGATCGTCCGCAAAGAAATTCAGAAGGTACTCACCCATCATATTTCCGATTGATTCGTTGTCGCCCATGATCTCGGCGGCCATGCCATCAAAGTTCTCAATCAATCGGTCATAAATAACCAGCGGTACTTTTTCATCAATTACGCCCTGGGCTGCGTTTCGAAGCTGGTCACCTTCCATAGGCCAAAGGACGATGGCATCAGGACCCCATGCCATAACTTCATCAAGGCCCTGAATCTGTTTTGCAGCTTCATTGCCAACAGCCATCATATAATCATCAATAATGCCTGCGGCCTTCATGGCCTCTGCTTCTGCACGAGCGTGGGCGACTGATTCGCCTGTAAATCCATGGTCAGCATCCGGGGTAATAATGCCAATCTTGACGCCTGCCGCCATCGCAGACATGGCACCCAAAATGAGCATCAGGGAGAGAAATAGAGCCGTAATTTTCTTCATATAAAGCCTCCTCATGTTTTTTGATAACTGCTTGCAACGCATGTGAGTTGTTGTTTACAGTATACACAGTATGTGTTAATTTTAACTGTTTGATACCATATTGTCAAATAAAAATCCAACAATTTAAAATCATTGGTTTTGATTGGGCTATAGATTATACTTGCTTAAAAATGATTGCTTGCTTTTCTTGACATGCAGGTAATGTTTGATTAAAATCAGCTCCATCAGGTAAAGTAATTTTTAAGTTGAGGAAATCGTATGACGTATAACACCATTAAAAATGTTTTGCCGTTTTTTAAATTCATAGGCAAATACAGCAATGTTCGTGAAGTAACCAGCGGGAATGTGAATAATACTTTTGTATTGGAATATGAAGACCATCAGCGCAAAAACTATTATACTTTGCAGCATATTAACACCTATGTGTTTAAAAACCCGCACGAGGTCATGAGCAACATTTCGTCGGTTACCAATCATCTTCGAAATGCTTTGATAAGGACCTCAGGGAGCGCGGAGCGCCGTGTGCTTGAGTTGATTCATACGATTGATGGGAAAAACCTGTTTGAAGATGAAGACGGAGATATATGGCGAGCTTATGTTTACATTGATGGAGCTTCCGCACTGGATATCACCAATTCGCCCCAAGAGATGGAAGAAGTTGGCAGAGGGTTTGGCAATTTTCAAAAACTGCTTCATGATTTTCCTGCTCAGGATCTTTTTTGTCCAATACCTAATTTTCATCACTCGTTGAAGCGTTTTTTTGCTTTTGTTCACGCCTTGGATCAGGATAAAGCAGGACGAGTTAAGGATATCGAGGAAGAAATTGAATTTATGTTTGAAAACCGCCGAATGTTGGGCAGCATCGTCAAAATGCTCGATAACGGCATCATCCCATACCGTGTGACCCATAACGATACCAAGTCCAACAACGTGCTCCTGGACAATGAGACCGGCAAAGCCATTTGTGTTATTGATCTTGATACAGTAATGCCGGGGTCGGTCTTATATGATTACGGGGACGCCATACGCTTTGGTGCATCTACAGCGGCAGAGGATGAAGAGGATATCAGTAAAATTTCCCTGGATATGGAAAAAGTCAAAGCCTTTACAAAAGGTTTTATTGAAGAAACCAATGGCTTTTTAACCAATGAAGAGCTTTTAAATCTTCCACTTGGTATCAAGGTGTTAACTTGTGAGCTGGCCATCCGTTTTTTAACTGATTATATAGATGGCGATGTGTATTTTAAGGTAAATTCACCGGATCATAACCTGATACGTGCAAGGGCGCAGATTGCTTTGCTTAATGACATTGTGCGGCGTGAAAAGGAGCTGCAGGAAATGACAGAGCGATACATCGCAAGAGCGGCCGCAAAGAACAATTAATGAATATTGCGATGCGCTGCATAAATGAGAAGAGTTCCTTTTTTGACACAGATTACAGCACGGCCACTTGGACCTATAGCATTACTGACCCCCAGGGGATGGCTGTGACCTAAGCTGATATTTCGCGCTTCATAGCTCAGCCCTTTGAGGCTTACACCAAGGCTATTGGCACTGTGGCTGAAGACTGAGATTGTGTATCCTGCCTTTTGGGTGAGAAGCAGGCAGCTGTCTGTCAGTGTATATATCGTATAATGAGGTGCAATGAGCTGCAGGCTATAACCTTCCTTGCTCCAACCGCCCATCAGCTGCAAAGCGGCGATAAAGTGATCTTCACGCTGACCGCCTGACGCGCCATAAATTTTAAACCTGTTGTATCCAATTTTTCTTCCCAGTTTCAGGGCGAGTGACAAGTCCGTATCATCTTTGCGAACAGGGAAACGCAGCAGCGGCACGCCAATCACCTGCCCATGGAATGAATCCATGTCTCCAATAACAAAATCCGGGCGCAGCCCAAGCTGGCTCAAGTGAAGATAACCGCCGTCGGCTGCAATCAGCAGATCATTGTTTTTTGTCTGAAGGTTTCTCGAAGTCATATCACCGGCGCCAACTATATAGCAAGTACCCTTTTTCATAAAACTGATTGGGCCTCCTTTGCTGATTTACCTAGCAGTATAACATTTAAATTTAGCAAGAGAAAGCGTCCTATGAAGGAGATTCCTTTGGCAAAAGTAAAGACCGTTTTTATATGCAGTTCCTGCGGGTTTGAATCCACAAGATGGCTGGGCAAATGCCCTGACTGTGATTCATGGAACACCTTGGAAGAAGCGATTTCCAGCGGAGGAACCGCTGGCGCTAAGCCCAAAGAGCAAAAACAGCGTGGCGGTACAGGAGCCCAAGCCTTGCACATCAATGATATTGAAGTTGATGATCAGATGCACCAG
>JAAZEI010000271.1 GCA_012512355.1 Clostridiales bacterium
CTGATCATGTCGGCGGGGTGGACCAAAATCTTTGAGGGGATGCAGCCGCGTGTCAGGCAGGTGCCGCCAAACTTCGAATTCTCCACCAGCGCGCATGTCAGGCCGGCCTGCAAGCCGGCGTCGACCAGCGACAATCCTGCGCCGCTGCCGATGATAACCAAATCATATTCCATCATGTTCATAACCTTCTTTCATATTCTATCTTGATAATTATAGCTGCCGGGGACTGCAGCTTCTCTGAGTGTTTTCACTGTCGGGAATGAGAAAATCATTCCGCGGGGATTTGCGAATGGCTTAGCTCAAAGAAAAAAAGGTTTACTTATCCTTCATCTTATCACCAATCTGGCTTCCCTGCTTAGGGTTAAGAAATCCCATTTGTGTTGAGCATTAAAATTCAATGCCTTTTCTGGCCTGTACACCGCTGGTGTAATAGTGCTTGATTTCCTTCATATCAGTCACCAGGTCAGCCAGTTCGATGATTTCCTGCGGGGCGTATCGCCCGGTGATGATGACCTCGATATGCTCTTTGGCATTTTTGATGGTGTCGATGGCCTCCTGAACAGAAAACAGCTTGTAATACAGGGCGATATTGAGTTCGTCCATCACCACCAGGTCATAGTCATCCCGGCTTAGTATATTTTTGAACGCTTCAAGCCCATCCCGGGCGCACTGTATATCTTCATCAGTGGGGGCATGGTTAATAAAGCAATCTCTTCCAAATTGCCGAATGTCCAGATTGGGGACAAAGGCCGTGCAGGCCAGCTCGCTGTAATCCATGCCCTTGACAAACTGGCCAAAGAACACCTTTTTGCCAGCACAAACTGCCCGCAGGGCAAGGCCCAGGGCGGCAGTTGTTTTGCCTTTGCCGTTTCCCGTGTATACATGCACATATCCTTTTTTCAATTATGCTGCCTTTCTTTCGTAGAGGTAACTCGTTTTATTGATAGGGGACTGCGCGGGTGAGCAGCTCATCCGCTATTCTTGCCTGCAGGGCCAGGAGTTCGTCAAGAGATAGAGCAGTCAGATCAATCTTGCCAGCACTCGTCATCGCAGGCGACCAGATGCCTTTCTGCGCCTGTTGGGCCCGCTTTTGCCCTTCCAGCAAAAATCCGCTGTACTTCACATTGGGTGGGTACACCATGAACTTCCCATAACCCTCTTCCAACAGGATCAGGTTGAATAAGCTTCCATCCCTCAGCCAGATATAGCCCAGATGGCGCTGGTAGTCATCCGTTTTTTGCGCGTCATACTCGACATATACCCACTTGCTGAGTAAATGGGCTTTTGTAAACTCCGATGCTTCCATGCCATAGGGCTGTACAGGCAGGTGGGGATGCACCGTTTCTGGCGTATCCACCCCGATCAGCCGGTACATGTGCGCCACGGGAATGCCGTCATCGACAATTTCAATGTAGGCTGTATCGCCATCAACCACCCGTGAGCAGTAGCCCGGCACCAGATCCTTGATGGCAGGCATGGCGGGATAGGGAATATCACCCCGGACTGGGGCTGCAAGGAGAAGCAGCAGGCACAGCAGGACAGCCCCTCCTGCAGTTACCCTGTTAATCACCGCCTGGATAGCAGATTTTGCAGGGCGTTCTGCCCATGGCCAGGGCGACCTCTTTTGTAACGCCTGAAATATTAATCGCTTTTTTAAGGCCGCTGCAAGTGGTTTGGCTGTGATAGCGCTGCCCTTTGTCGGTCACATAGACGATGGTTTCTTCTCTGTCAGTTGCTGGCTGCGCGAAAAAGGTTTTTTGGCTGGTTAAAAATGCGCTGATTTCTTCAAGCCACTCTTCCTGCTGCGCCGGGGGCAATTCACAGATATACGCCGTCAGCGCCCGCGCCTGCTCACCCACGGGGGTGGCGGCGTCAAGCGTCACAGAAAGGGATGCCGTCATGGCGGCGGTACTGATCATCATCAGCAGCAGGATGATGCAAAGGGTGAGCGGTCTCTTTTTCATAAGGATTCCTCCCGCGGTGGCATTGGGCACTATGGGTTCTTCGTGATGCCATGATACCACTTCTGCATGGATAATTCAAAAATAAAACCTTCGGAAGAGACAATGCACCTTTTGGGAGACATAACTGCTATTAGGCTTAACTGATATTGCGATCAAGAAAGGTTTGAGAAGTTTGAGAAGGTGGTTCTAGTTTTCTGCAGGGGACTGCTGGTTGTCGCCGGCAGGCAAAGGCCCGCATGTTTATTTATTACTTTACAAAAACCTTTGCTTTTATTTCGCAAAGAGGGTATAATCAAAAAAAAGGGCGATGATTAAATGATAAAAACCAAAACATCTCACCTCAGTTTCCGCACAACAAACACAAACCTTTAACACAGAGCAGGCGTCTGCATTTGCAGGGCTTTAAAAACGACCACCGGGCACTTCATTTTGTGATGAGTGCTTTAAAGTAACCCAACAAATCAAACAGAGGAGATAAAGAAAGAAAAATTGCCCGGGGGACAAGGCCTGGATTAGGAGCCAAACCCACTTCTTACACCAACAAAATGCAGACAGCCCTAACAATTATTCAGCCTGATTCAAACTTACGTTGACATGACACAGCAAGCATACCGGCAGTGAACGACTGACCGCCCCATCTATTCCAGGTGGATGCAGCTATCGACATTGACAAATTTGCAGGAGGGTACAATGAATAATATAAACATGAAAGAGTTCAATCACGCGCAAGACAAACAGAGCTTGCTGCCCAACATTCCCTTTGGCGAAGCGGCCCGACGCTGGTCTTTCAAATCCCCCCTACGCTTCATCAAAATGTACCATGAGGTTTTCCTGGGCCTGCTGGGATTGGCCGGCCTGAGCATCATTGCCTACTTGATGTACCAGATATTCTAACCTTTAACAGGATAAAACCCAAATGATTTTACGCGCCCCAAAGGTGCGGCAGGAATCGATTTTCAAGACTGATGAGCAGAATCATAAAAGGCAGGGCGCAAGGCTCTGCCTTTTTGCTTTTGTCAGAAGCGCAGCCCTGCTGAGCATAATCGCTTTTGTGATGAAGTGATGCGTTCAATCATCTATTAGTCATGGCATAGGCAGTCCAGCGATCATTCAAGACAGCTTCAGAAGGTGGGAGTGAGTTTGCTGAGAATCTCTCTGATCAATATGCGGCTGTGGTGGTGTTTTGTTTGGCTTTGCCGGGAACAGCGGCATCGGCTGGCAGATATACAGTGCAAAAGAATAGGAAGGCAGTTTCTAAAAGGAAGCATAGGTGGATGATGCCTGGGCAGTGTGCCGCGCCAGCGGCTCTATTGAGATGACATGCCAATTTTGCCCGGAAGTGACAAAGGTGACAGAGGTGACAGATTTTCCCCCACATTCTCGTATTGCGCATTTAGGCTGCGTATTCTGCAATATATTTTTTTCTTCAGCCTAATTCCCTGTTTTATACTTATTGGCTAAAATCTGTCACCTCTGTCACCTTTTGGTGTTTTTCCTATATGGCATATAGCTTTTTTGAGGTGACAAAGTCGGTGACACTTGGAATTAATCTGTCACCTCTGTCACTGTCGGTCCTGATGAAAAAGGTGACAGTTTTTATCTGTCACCCGAACTGTCACCTCAACTGTCACCTCAAAGGACTGATATTTTTATCCTCATAAAGCCTCGCACCTTGCCTCGATACCCAAAGCTGAGGCTTCGGGCATCTTCAAATCGAGGGCCATTTAAAGCTGGGAAGTACACGCGTTCTACAATAAATTAAAAGAGACGTCAACTATCTAAATATTACCAGAAAGACTGGTGGAAGAATAGGCATCCAAATGAAAGGGCACCATCTCCTTAGGTCCGAATTTATTTGTTAGTTACAAAAACGAAATGACGACATCAAAAAAGATGTTTTGTCGAATTCCATGAATGTTATGATTATTTTTTGTTCGGTGGTAATGGTTCTTATCAGGTATTTTCTAAAAAACTATCCTAAAAATTATATTGATTCATAGGTGGGTTTC